>DMMW01000003.1:0-9435 GCA_003452965.1 Elusimicrobiota bacterium | reverse complement strand
ATTTGTATATAATTACCGTCGTCATTTCGTTTTTATTAGCATTTTTCAGTAAGCCCTATAATAAATTTTATTCATATGACAGAAATATTTTTTTTCGTTATCGGCTTATTTTTCGGTTCTTTTGCTAATGTCTGCATCAGACGTATTCCATATAATAAATCTATAGTATTACCCGCATCACATTGTCCGAAATGCTTAATTCCAATCAGATGGAAAGATAACATTCCGATAGTCAGTTTCTTGATGCTGAAGGGCAAATGCAGGAATTGCAAAGCTAATATTTCTTTGGAATACCCTATAGTTGAGCTTTTAACAGGATTGTACTTTCTCCTTTCATATTTAAGTTTTGGTATCTCTTTTTCCCTTCTTATTTCTATAATTCTCGGTTTTTATTTAATTGTTATATCATTCATTGATATGCATTTAAAAATTGTACCCGATATACTATCGGTTTCTTTAATATTTATAGGAATCATTTTAAGTCCTATTAATTCTGCAATTAAATACAGCTTCTTAAATTCTATCACTGGTATTTGTTTTGCCGGATTTTTTTTACTTACAATATCATATATTGGTTCTAAAATTTATAAAAAAGAAGTAATGGGTGGGGGAGATATAAAATTGCTTGCAGCCGGCGGAGGTTTCTTAGGCATTTCAAATATTTTTCACGCTTTCATTACAGCCTGTTTTATAGGTGGGTTCGTCGGATTGGTTCTGATTCTATTTAAAAAGAAAAAAAGCTCTGATTTTATTCCTTTCGGACCTTATATTTCCATAAGCATTATTCTTATTTTCTTTCTATCCCACTTTATTCATATTACATTGCTTAATTTAATAAACTCATCTATTGATATGTTTTCCGCACGATAACAGGGATTAATTCCTGATAATAAAAGCTTTTCCCTCAAAATATCCTTTTTAATATCTAATTCTATAAATAATGAATTCAATATGGTTTTTCTCCTGTGTCTGAAAGATGCCCTGACAACTTTAAAAAATATTTTTTCATTCTTTTTTTCAACAAGCGGTTTAATCAGACGATTGAATCCTATCACAGTAGAAGTAACTTTCGGTACAGGAAAAAAACATTTATTAGTTACATCAAACAGTTTTTTGATTTTACAATAAACTTTACATAATATTGACAAACTACTATAATCTTCGCTACAAACATCAGCTCTTATTCTGTTAGCAACTTCTTTCTGAACCATGAAAATCGCCGTATCCCAATTGTCAAGATGAAGGACTTTTTCAATTATTGATGTTGAAACACAATATGGAAGATTTGCTATAAACTTCATTTTTTTTATTTTGGGGGGTGTCCATTTAAGAAAGTCTTTTTTAATTATTTTTATATTTTGGTTACTTTTAAATTTCTCCGTAAGATTCTCAAAAAGCAAGTTATCAATTTCAATTGCTATAATCTTTCTTGCTGATTTTGCTATTTCTTCGGTGAGAATTCCTTTACCTGGACCTATTTCTACTATGGTATCGGAAGGATTAATATCCGCCGATTTAACGATTTTTCGTGTTATATTTTTATCAATAAGAAAGTTTTGACCGAAGGGGGTACTCATTCTAACTCAGAATTCCAATAGACGTTGTCAATAAATTTTTGCCAAGATGCTTTTATTCTCATTCCGGTTTTGAAAGATAATGCGAAAGGACCTTGCCAATCAGGTTTGGATGGTTTAACCAACAGTTTCATACCCGCTTCAACCGGGGTGCGATTTGCCTTTTTAAGATTACAGGGTATGCAAGATACAACTACATTTAACCAATCGGTTGCACCGCCCCGACTAACAGGTAATACATGTTCAAGATTAAGTTCACTTGTGGATTTCTTTTTTCCACAATAACAACATTTATGCTTATAATGTTCATAGATGTTTTTTCTTGTAAATTTTATGTCCATTGGCGGAAGTTCATCATAAAATTTTAAAAGTATGATTTCTGGAATGGCAATTTTAAAAGAAGGGGTATGTATAAAACCTGAAGAATGTGCTGAAATATGCTGTGAAATATCTCTCCAGTCAGAAAAAGAATAGATATTGTATTCTTCATCAATAACATTAGCATGATCTATATACAATAAAGAGAGCGCTTTTTGCCATGTTGTTATTTGAATTGCATAAAACTTTTTATTTAAAACCAATACATCTGACATAAAGTTGATTATATCAATTTTTCCTTCTTTGTCAAGTAACAGGCAAGTTTTAATGCCTCAATCATTGATTCAGGATTTGCTTTTCCTTTACCGGCTATATCGTATCCGGTACCATGCCCCGGTGAAGTTCTCACAAAAGGAAGACCTATGGTAAGATTCACTATTTTATTCGGCTTTAATATTTTTAACGGTATCATAGCTTGATCGTGATAGATACTTACAATCAATCCGTCCCTATGTTTGTTAAAAACATCTTCCGGATTCATCGGACCAAAAACATTTAAACCGTTCTTTCTCAGATTAATTATTGCTGGTATAATTATTTTCTGTTCTTCTTTACCAACTAATCCTTTGTCTCCACAATGAGGATTTAAACCGCATATAAATATTTCTAATTTTTTTTTGTTGAATCTTTTTCTCAAATAACTTGATGCAAACTCAACGGACCCTACTATCTTATCAATTTTTATTTCCTTTGATACATCTTTTAACGGTATATGCCTTGTCAATAGCAAGACTTTTAATTCATCTGCCATCATTAACATTTCCACTTTTTGTAGGTTGAACTTGTTGGCAAAAAATTCAGTGTGTCCGCCGATTTTACCAAAAGCTGACTTTGATACAGGGGCGGTAACAACAGCATCTGCCACATTTTTTCTTAAAAGTTCAACTGCTTTATTTAAAAAAAGTATGGCGGCTTTATCGCTTTTTCTTGTATTTTTACCGGCAGTAAAGCCATAGGAAGAACCGATTATAATAGGTTTACAAATTCTCAGGATTGTTTGGTTTGAAACCGCTTTTTCAGCAATTTCAGGACCGATACCGGCAGGATCACCGACAGTAACTGCAATTACAGGTTTATGCATCACTAAATATCGCTTATTGAAATATTCGCCTTTTCGCGAAGTGATTTAATATATTTCTCATATTGTTCCTGATTTTTTTCGCTTCTTAAATATTTTTCCAGATCCTCTTTAACCTGTTCAAAAGTTCTTTTTTGTTTCGCCTTTTTTGCATCTATTTTTATTATATGATAACCGAATTCAGTTTCAAATATATCCGATATCTCGCCAACCTGAGTTTTAAAGGATACGTCTTCAAAATTCTTTACCATCATTCCTTTTATAATAAATCCGAGGTCTCCGCCGTCCTTAGCGCTTCCGGTATCTTCAGAATACTCCTCGGCAATCTTAGCAAAATCTTCGCCACTTTTTAACTTTTTCTGTACTTCCTTTATCTTATTTAACGCCTGCGACTTCTCTTTTATTGAAACATTTTTTTCTACACGTATCAGTATGTGTCTTACCGATACTTTTTCAGGCTCGTCTAACTTATCTTTGTTTTTATCGTAATAATCTTTTAGTTCCTGTTCAGATACTTTGGGGGTTTTTGAAATTATCTCCAATTCAATTAATTTATTAATCATTAAATCATCTTGAATCTTGTCTTTGAATTGGCTCATTGTATAATTTTGCCTTCTTAATTCGGCATTGAATTCGGCTTCTGCTTCGGTAGGGGAAAGGGGTTTTTCACCATTCTTTTTGAATCTTTCTTTCACAGTCTCTATTCCGTTTTCTATTTCTCTCTTACTGACCTTAAAACTTCTCCTTTTAGCTTCCTGCAAAAGCAATTTCTGGTCAATCATCTGATCCAATAATTCCTTTTTTATTTCAGATATCTTTTTATCCAATTCTTCCTTTGACATTTTATCACTGTAATTACTTTTAAGCTGCTCTATCACGGGATTAGATACTCTTTCGTAATCGGTTTGCAAAATAATGTCGTCATTAATTTTGGCTATCGTTTTATTTACAACACAATTCAAAGAAGTATAACCTACAATAAACACAATAACGATAAAAACTAACAAAAACTTCAGTAAATAATCTGATGCACTTCTTAACTTACTTTTCATTTTTTTTATCCTCCAAAACATTACTTTTCGGAATTAATTCATAATATACAATTGGTTTATACTTTTTGGATATTTTAGTCATCCAGTCGTCAAACTTCTGTTTTTCGATAACTTGCTTAATTTCCATCTCAACTTCCTCAAACTTTTTCGCTTTCAGCTGTTTCCTACCGTCAAGTTTAATAATATGATACCCCAGTGGAGTTTTTACTATTCCTGAAATATCGCCGATTTTCTTTAAACCGAATGCTACATCCTCAAATTCTTTTACAAATTGCCTTCTGCCAAAATATTCAAGGCTGCCACCTTTCTGGGCGGTTGTTTTATCTACTGACAGTTCCTTTGCCAATTTAGAAAAATTTTCTCCTTTTTTTAAACGGTTAAGAATCCTTTGTGCCTCGTCTTCGAAACGAACTAAAATATGACTTGCCTTGATTTCTACCGGCTTATCAAACTCTTCTTTATTATTTTCATAATATTCTTTAACATCGCTATCGCCTATTGTAATTTTCTCTTTGAGAAGTTCGCTCAACAATATATCATCCTGCAGCTTCTTCTGGTTTTCTCTTAGCCTTTTTTCCAGTTCAATAAATCGTTTTTTAACCTGAGGTCTATTCTTCATTCCTTGTCTTTTAGCTTCTACGATTATTATTTTTTCCTTCAACAACTCATCTAAATAATGCTTTTTACCGGCATCAGTTTTTAAGTAATCCTCTATCGTATATGGTGCATTTTCAATCATTTTTTCAAATTCTTCAACGGTTATTTTTTCATTACCCACTCTGGCAATTATTTTTTCCTTATCGCCGGATTTTGAACATCCTAAAAATGCAAACACCAATACCGAACCGAAAAATATATTTACATACAACCGTATTTTTTTATTTAAAACCGTGGATTTCATATTACCTCCGTTATTTTGAATTATATAAAATTATTTAAAAGAATGCAATAAGTTTTTAACAAAAAAAAGGTTTTCTTGCTGTGTTAACGGTTCATTAAAAGTTATTTCCAATATGTTGCTTTTGATAAACCTATATTTACTGTTTCCCAAAATTCTCAAGATACAGGATGGTTCTACTGGGGTGTCAATAGAAAATTCTATTAAAACCGATTTCTCCAAAGAAGATGTCTTTATAATACCCAGCCTATTTGCCAATATGCGAATCTCACCTATAATAAATAGATTTTCGGTTTCTTTAGGCAAATCTCCAAATCTATCTTGCATTTCATTCTTTATCTCATCAATATCTGCGATTTCTTTTGACATTAAAATTTTTTTGTAAAATGCAATCCTCTGGGTTTCTTCACCTATATACTCATAAGGAATAATAGCGTTTACCGGCATATTTATTTCTGGTATTATTTCTTTTTTTGTTTCAATGCCTTTAATCTCATTAGAATACTTTTCCAATAGTTTCAAATACATATCAAATCCAATTGAACTAATATAACCATGCTGACGCTTGCCTAAAATCTCACCTGCACCTCTTATCTGTAAGTCCTTTAACGCAAGATGAAATCCTGAACCTAATTTTGCAAATTCTTTAATTGCAGAAAGTCGTTTTTCTGCAATCTCGGTAAGATTACCTTTTTTATAAAAAAGATAACAATATGCTTTTATTTTTGAGCGGCCAACCCTGCCTCGTAATTGATAAAGTTGACCCAATCCGAAATTATCGGATTCTTCTACAATAATTGTATTTACATTTGGGATATCCAGCCCCGCTTCAATGATAGTTGTAGATATCAAACAATCAAACTCTTTTTTTAAAAACCGTAACATCTTCTCTTCAATCTCATTGGCACTCATCCTGCCATGCAAAAAATCAAACTTCACATTTGGAAGCAATACTTTTAACCTATCAACACAATTCTTTATCGTTCCAATTCTATTATGAATATAAAAGACTTGTCCTCCACGCGAAATTTCGTACATAATAGCATCAGAAATAATTTTTTCGTTGTATTCAAGAAGTATCGTCTCAACCGCTTGTCTGCCAACCGGCGGTGTCTCAATAGTAGACATGTTCTTTATTCCGGAAAGGGCCATAGACAGCGTGCGTGGAATGGGGGTAGCGGTAAGATATAAACAATCAACATTTTGCTTTAACATTTTAATTTTTTCTTTATCCGCAACACCAAATCGATGCTCTTCATCAATTATTAAAAGACCTAAATTGTTAAATGCAATATCCTTACTTAATAAGCGATGTGTTCCTATGACAATGTCAACTTTACCACTTTTTAATTTTTCTATAATTTCTTTCTGTTCTTTTTTTGTTTTGAATCTTGATAATGTTGATATTTTTACGGGCCAATCTGCAAAACGGTCCAAAAACGTCTGTTCATGTTGTTGCACCAAAACAGTTGTAGGAGCCATAAAACACACCTGTTTCCCGGACAAAACACATTTCAAAGCAGCTCGCATCGCAATTTCTGTTTTGCCAAAACCAGTATCGCCAAAAATGCACCTTTCCATAGGAGTCAAACTGAGCATATCATTTTTTATATCTTCAACTGCTTTTACTTGGTCGGGAGTTTCTTCATATATAAATTCTTCTTCAAACTCTTTTTCAAAATCAGTATCATGGGAAAAAGGGGTCCTTGTTACATTAGAACGTTCTGCATAAACCTGCAGAAGCTGCTGAGCTAGTTTTTTTGCATTTTCATCTGCGACCGCCCTTGTCCGCTCCCACAAAGTACTATCAAGTGAATTTATTTTGGGATATCTTTCTCCAACTCCGAAATATTTTTGAATTTTATTAAAATCATTTACCGGAACAAAAAGTTTATCATTATTAGCATATGAAATTGAAATATATTCTGCAGTTATACCTCCGGCTATTATCTTTTCTAATCCGTTGTAAATCCCTATACCGTATTTCTCATGAACGATAAAATCATCTTTATTAATTTCTGTGAGTGATTCTATGGGCTCGCCCAACTCCTTGAAATACTTGGGAGGACGTATTTTTAATTTATACCTTGAAAATATTTCGTTTGTAGTGATAAAAACAATTTTGTCTTTGTTTATTATAAAACCGTTGGAAAGTTGTCCGGTGAAAATAGATTTTTCATAACCTTTACCGAGAATCTCAGAGAAATGCCTTTTATCACCTTCATTATTTGCTATTATAAAAATTTGAAAATCTTCATCTTGCCATTGAAAATATTTTTCTTTGAATAATTCTATATTGCCATTGAACTCCGGAACAGGTAAATAATCGATAATATCTTTATCGCTAAATATATAACTATTGTCCTTAAAATATTCAAAAATTGTAGATTCTTCTTTTTCTTTTATCGGCAAAATATTAACTTCATTAATCTCTGAAATTGAACGCTGACTGTTAGAATCAATATTTTTTATTGTCTCAACAGTATTCATATCAAAAACAATTCTAACCGGTAATTTATAAGTTGGACACCATATATCCATTATTTCGCCGCGAACAGAAAACTCACCTAAATCTGTAACCATATCTAATCTATCATAACCATTTTCAGATAACTGTGAAATAATTAAATTACGGTTTATAACATCATTTTTTTTAATTCTTATTATTGATTTTTTAAAATTCGTTGGAGAAAGTGTCTTTTTATTTATAGCATCAGTAGAAGCACAAAGAAAAATCTTATCTTCTTCCAAAACTTGTGAAATCGCTTTAATACGCGAAAAAATATCGGATTCAGCAAAGGTTACAATCTGTGGGATAGGAATCTTTAAAACTTTTGAAACCGTCAAAATATCTTCCGAGATATCAATTGCACTCTCGTCATTTTTAGCAGGAATTATAATATTATTTTTAAACAGGTGCTGCTGGCTTATAACTGAATAAGCAACATAACCTGATAATTCTATAGTATTTAGCATTGTTTTTTCCGTGTCTTTAAAATCCCCTTATGGCTGTCAATGAGCGAATAACCCGCCAAAAATTACATATTTAGGCGGGTTAGTTATCGGTCATAAGTTATAAGGTATAGGTTAATTATTACCCCGCTGTGTTTATAAAACAAAAACATTACATAATTTGTAAACATTGAAACATATACTTATTTAACTAATACAAACCAAACTTACCACGCATTCTATATGCGATGTTTGCGGGAACATATCTACCGGCTGGATTTCATTAATTTTATAACTTTGTGAAAGTATTTTTACATCACGCGCCAGTGTTGCAGGATTACAGGATGTATAAATTATTTTCTGTGGCTTTAATCTTAATAAAACTTTAATAACATCTTCCGAACAACCTGCCCTGGGCGGATCTAAAATCACAATATTATATTTTGTAAAATCCATTTTCCTTAGAGTATAATCCGCATTTCCTCTTATAAAATATGTATTTCTAATATTGTTAATTCTTGCATTTCTAATCGCATCCGCTACTGCGGATGCGACTTCTTCAATCCCCTTAATACTTTTACAATAAGGTGCAAGATAAAGTGTAATACCGCCGCAACCTGAATAAACATCAATAATATTTTCCGTCCCTTTAAGATTTGCAAAATTTTTTATAACATCATATAGTTTAGCTGCCTGTGCTGTATTTACCTGAAAAAAAGAAGTGGGGGAAATCTCAAAAACAACATTTCCGATTTTTTCCCTTATAGTATCTTTACCGAAAATTTTAAAACTTTTATCTCCAAAAATAACATTTGTTCTTTGAAAATTAATATTGTGGTATATAGATACAATTTCAGGAAATTTTTTAGTAATTTTGCCGGTTATTTCTCTTAAATTAGATATAAAATTTGTTTTTGAAACAAAAATAAGCATAACCTCATTAAATGCCATTGACTGCCTTAAAATGATATGTCTTAAAACACCTCTATTCGCATCCTCATTATATGGCTGAATTTTATATTCGTTAATTAAATCGCGAACTGAAGAAATTATTTTATTAGCCAACTGCGTCTCTAAAAGACAATTACGAACATCAACGATTCTATGCGATTGCGGATGAAAAAATCCCATAAAAACTTTTTTAGAACTTCCACCTATTGGCATCTGAACTTTATTTCTATACCCGAACGGATTTGGTGCGGGTAAAATACTCTTTATCGGAACATCAAAAAAATCCTGAACTATTTTAGTTTTGAATTCAAGCTGTTTTTCGTATTTTATCATCTGGAAATCGCAGCCGCCGCAATAAAAACAGGGATTAGAGGTTAGCGTATAGTGAATAGGGCAAGGAGGAACAATTCTATTGGGAGAAGGGGAGAGAATTGAAACAATTTTTCCGCGGGCGTAATTCCTTTTTATTTCAGTAATTTCTACAAGCAGTTTATCTTTAGGAACTGCATATGGAACCATAACAACAATGTTTTCATATTTTGCAATTCCGTC
>DMMW01000053.1 GCA_003452965.1 Elusimicrobiota bacterium | reverse complement strand
TATAGTGATTAGTGATAGGTTTTAATACGCTACATGTTATCCGCTATCCACGATTTTAAAAAGGGGAATTGTATGAAACAAAAAAAAATTCTTGTTGTAGATGATGAAATTGAGATTTTAAGATTTATTGAAAAGGCTCTTCTAAAATATAATTATTTTGTTAAGGTAACAAACGAGCCATTAGAAGTGGAAAATATACTAAAAATAATAAATTTTGACTTAATTTTACTTGACCTTAAGATGCCTGGTATGGATGGATTGAAACTTTTGGAGATAATCAAGGAAAATTATCCAAAAATAGAAGTGATTATTATGACCGCAAATGCAACTATTGAGACAGCATTAGAATGTCTCAGGAAAGGGGCAATTGAATATTTAATAAAACCATTTGAAATAGCGGAACTTCTCGCTACAATTGAAAAAACATTGGGAGTAATAGAACTCAAGTCACAGCTTATAAGTTTTAAGGAATTAGATAAGTTAAAAGATGAGTTTATATCTACGGTCTCGCATGAACTTAGAACACCGCTAACCGCTATTTCAGGCGCCATAGAAATTCTTTATGAAAGGGAAAATATGGAAGACGAAAAGAGAAGCGGGCTAAGACGTCAAATGGATAAAGATATGCATAAACTTCTCTCAATAATCGGACGACAAACCAAAAAGATGAAAGAGCTTGTCGGAAATCTGCTTGATTTTGCGAAAATGGAAGCGGGATTTACTGAATTAAAGAAGGATAACATACAGATAGAAAATATTATTAAAGAAGTCATAGAAGAGGTTAAACCACTGGCAGATGCAAAGAAAATAGAAATTACACAAGATATCAATTCTGAAAATATTAATTGTGATTACGAATATATGAAACAAGTTATAACAAACTTAATTTCTAATTCAATAAAGTATACACAGGAAAATGGAAGGGTTTCAATATATGTTGGTAAAGTCGGAGATGAAATAAGATTTATAGTTGAAGATAGCGGTTTTGGAATTGTAAATGAAAATTTAGGAAAAGTATTTGAAAAATTTTATAGGGTTGACCAGTCTCTTACAAGAGAATCCGGCGGATTTGGGCTCGGGTTATCAATATGCCAGAAGATTATTGAATTGCATGGCGGTAAGATATGGGCAGAATCTGATGGTTTGGGCAAAGGTTCAAAATTTATTTTTACATTACCGATATAATAAAGGCAAGTTAAAATTAAAAGTTAAAAGTTAAAATTGTTGATTTAATTTTGTGAAAAACAATGAAAAACTTAAAATTAAAAAAAAAGAGTTGTGGTTTGTTTTTAATGTTCATTTTGCATTTTTTCCGTCATTAGGACTTTGGCGGACCCGCCTACGATTTCTTGTCCGCCGATGTTTTAGTGGCGGAAGTGGCGGGCACAGATAAAAAGGTGTTACCCCCCGTAGAACGAGGTTGCATACTCGCTCGTTGCAGTGGCTGCGAGATCCGTGTGCAAGATTACACGGATGACAGCATTGCTGTCATTGCGAAGCCGATAAAATCGGCTGTGGCAATCACATGAGATGTTTCACTTCATTCGCAACTTTCGAGATTGCTTCCCGCCACTTCCGCCACTGATTCTTTCTTGCCCACCAACGGTTCCTTGTCCGCAGGAGGTTTAGTGGCGGAAGTGGTGGTGGTGGACAAGAATTCGTAGGTGGCAGGTACTAGTGCTAGCAATGACAGGGAATAGAATGTCATTGCGAGGAAACCCCCGCTGTAAGCGGGACATATGGTTCTGTGACGAAGTAAACCCATACTTATTAAGATTTATGGAAAAAATATATACAATTTATATTCTAACAAATAAAAATAATAATGTTCTTTATACCGGAATAACAAGTAATTTAAAGAAACGAGTATATGAACATAAAAATAAAATAGTAAAAGGATTTACGGAAAAATATAACGTAAATAAACTTATTTATTATGAAATTTTTGATAGTGCGTTAAATGCAATAATGCGAGAGAAACAAATAAAATCGGGTTCAAGAAGTGCAAAGATTAAACTGATTGTAAATAAAAATCATGAATGGAAGGATTTATATGAAGAATTATAAGATTGCTTCGCCAATGCTCGTAATCTTCGGGATTGCCACGAACCAACAAGTTGGTTCTCGCAATGACAAGAAAAAGTTTTCGATAATATTTGCTTATTACTTTTTACTTTTTACTTGCCTTTATGCTGGTTCTTCCACTACATATACTACCGATATGCAATTTAATGCAGGTAATCATAATAATACTATTACTTTCGGTTCCGGCGAATCAGCATTTGTTAGTTTAGAAAATAGTTTTTATGACATAACCAATCTAACAAAACCTTCATCACGAAAATGGCATTCAATTACATATAATAAGTTAATAAATAAAATAGTTCTATTTGGCGGTTTTGACGGAAATAATGCCCTTAATGATACTTGGATTTATAATCCAAATACAGAACAGTGGACAAAAAAAACAACGATAAATAATCCACCGGTAAGATATGGACATATTTTAGTTGCAAATGGGACTAATAAAGTTATTTTATTTGGCGGATATGATGGCAATAGTTTTTTTAATGATACATGGGAATATGACCTGGATTTAAATGATTGGACACAAATAATTACCGTATCTACACCGCCGGTTCTTGGTTTTTCTTCTGCTGATTATGATGTAACTAATGATAAAATAATACTTTTTGGCGGCCAGTCGGAAACAGGTTTGATTAAATATTCAGGAACATGGATTTATCATTTAAACGGTTCATCATGGACGCAGGGGGCATTTGGTCCTTCTGCAAGGAAAGGGGCATCTGCAAGTTATAATTCCGAATATAAAAAAATCTTGATTTTTGGTGGGGAAGGTAATGGGTTTAATAATTATCTTTCGGATACCTGGACTTATAATTATAGTGATAATATTTGGACAAATTCAAATCCGTCAGGTAGTGTTCCGCCCAGAAGTGAGTGCTCCATATTTTATGATTCAAGAAATAAAAGAAGTGTTTTGTACGGAGGCAGGTCTAATACCGGTAATTACGATGATATATGGTTTTATTCTTTCAATACTAATATATGGTCTACCTCGCAACCTTCAACATCTGTATCTTCAAGATATGGATTTGGTGTGAGTTATATTAATTCAATTGAAAAAGCCTTTTTATTTGGCGGGAATGATGGGTATGGATTAAAAAATGATTTTTATAATTATGTTTTTAGATCTTCAGGTATTTATACAACTATTTATTTTGATACACCGTTTTCAACAGAACTAAACTGGCTGACAATTGAAGCACCTACGAGAAGCGGTGTTCCGGTAAATACAATATTGAGATTCCAAATTGCCTCATCTGTTAATAATGTTAATTATTCTGATTTTGTTGGCTGGGATGGAACTGCTAATACATATTATGAATATATTAATTCTCCTATGCCAATAAGTAATTCAAATGATAATAAAAGGTATTTAAAATTGAGATTCTTTTTTGATACGACAGAGCCTCCGATATCTGGCAAACTAAATAGTGTGACTGTTAATTTTAATAGAAGTCCAAATAAACCATCGCTTAATTTTCCGATAAATGGAATTTCAACAAATGATACAACACCCGATTTTCAATGGTATTCTGCATCAGATGATGATGGTGATTCGTTAACTTATAAAATTGAAGTAGATGACAATAGCAATTTTTTATCTCCAATAATTATGTCCTCAAATATAGCGGCTATTGAATACATTCCGATAATAGACTTAGGGCATGGAGAATATTTTTGGCGAATTTCTGCAAATGACGGATTAAAATTCTCTGCATGGTCATCTACGTTTACATTTTTAGTGGATTTAATACCACCTGATGCGGTTGCCTCATTTAGTGCTGTTATAGGTTCTTATAATGGCACAATAAATCTTTCTTGGAACGCGCCGGGTAATAATGGTTCAATTGGCAATATAATATCAGGAAAGTATTATATTAGATTCGCTACATACTCTGTTTTAACGGAAACGGACTGGCAAAATAGTTTTCTTTCTGAAGAAACTATTTCAAAATATTTGATTATTCAGAATGAAACTCAAGCATACATAGTTGATAACTTAAATGACGGAACATCATATTATTTTTCGGTTAAAACACAGGATGATGCCGGTAATATTTCCGGGATTTCATCAGTGTCACCTATTTGTATGACTAATGCTGCGCCGATTGTAGAAGTGAAATCTCCTAATGGTTCGGAAATTTTTTGGGGTAGCAAAGTTATTTCTTGGGAATCAAGAGATCCGTATCCATTTAATGATACAAGGACATTTTCAGTTTATGATTCATCAGATGGTATAAACTTCTCAACTCTTATTGCTTCAAATCTTCCGAATAATACAACTTATTACATCTGGAATACCAAAAATGCGAGAAATTCCACACAACATAAAATAAGAGTTGTTGCTACTGATTCACGGGGATTAGAAAGTTATGATATTTCTGATAATGTTTTTACAGTAAATAATAATAATGTGCAACCTATTGTTGTTTTGAATTCATTGAATTATCCGGAGAGAATAACAGGAAATTATACAATAAATTTTACTGTTTCAGATGAGAATTTGTCGGATAATCACAGATTTACAATTCTTGCCTCAACAAATTCCGGTTTTTCATATGATGTTGAAATTATAGAAAATATCACTGCAACAAGCTATGTTTGGAATACCGTATTATTTCCAAATTCACCTAAATACCGAATAAAAATAATTGCAATAGACGACGGAAATCCGAACCTATCAGGCGAGGATAAAAGTGAAAATGATTTTGAAGTAAACAATGATAATAAGACACCTTCTACCGCCGTACTTGTTTTGCCGCTTAACGATTCTTTTAATACGATTGGAACACTAAAATTTGTCTGGCAGGAATCCATAGATCCTAATCCGGAAGATTATTTAACATATACACTGTACTACTCAACAAATGAACTTTTTATAGGAGGAACAATTATCAGCGGACTTACTGATGTAGAATATGTGCCTAAGAATATACTTGAAAATATTAAATATTATTGGAAGGTTGTCGTAACCGATCCGTTTGGTTATAGCGCGATTTCAAATATTCATCGTTTTACTGCTTCTTGGAGTAGAGATGATTCGGATGATGGTAATGTTCGTATTGAAATAACAGAAGGATTGCCGGTAGGACATTATGTTAAAGTTGAAAATACGGATACAAATTTTTCAATAGCTTTAAAAAATTCTATTTCCGATAGATTAATTAAATGTTTTAATGAATCTGCATATAAGATACAGGTTTATGATAAGAATAATAGTCCTCAAAATCTAACAGTTAAAGGAAATGTCAGATTCAAATATAAAGATGACGACAATAATGGGTTTGAAGACGAAACTAATATAAAAGTTGATAATATTCGTATAGCTCACTTAAATGAATCAAAGAATAACTGGGAATTTCCAAAATCGTTACAGGTTATAGATAAAAAGGAAAAAACCATAAAGGTCAATATAGAACATTTGTCTTATTTTACAACAGTAGCATCGGTTGTCCCAAAAAAAGCGGTTTCAAATATAGTGAACTTTCCTAATCCGTTCAATCCTGAAAAAGAAAGCACTACAATAAAATATGTATTAACGACATCGCACGAAATATCCATACGTATTTTTAATCTTGTAGGGGATTCGGTTTATGATAATAGTATAAATGCCGGAGATGAGGGGGCGATAGGTTCACCTGAAGGTTATACAAATGAAATTATCTGGGATGGCAAAAATGGTAATGGAGTAAAGGTCGCGAATGGAGTATATATTCTTGAAATTAAATCCGGGAAGGATAAAGATATAAGAAAGATAGCAATAATAAAATAAGGAAAGGGCAATCTGAAAGTAAAAGGTTAAAAGTTAAAATAATGGCAAAGTAAAAGAAAAAAATTATAATTAAAGACTTAATTATAACTTATAACTTATAACTTCTTACTTCTTACTTGAATTTATTGGAGGAAATTATGGCTAAAAAAATTCTTATTGTTGATGACGAAAAAGATGTCGTTGAAGTAATTGCTATGTATCTTGAAAAAGAGGACTATGAGGTAGCAAGTGCATTTGATGGACTTGAAGCGTTAGAAAAAATTACAAACGAAAAACCGGATTTAGTTATTCTTGATGTTATGATGCCTAAATTAGACGGACATTCTTTGAATATAAGGTTAAAGGAAAATCCGGAAACGAAAGATATACCTGTAATTGTAATTACGGGAAAAGGACATTTAAAAGAAATTATCACAGCAAGGAAAGATGTTACAATTGTGGATTATCTTGAGAAACCGTTTCAGATGCAAGAGTTATTAGAGAAAATAAAAAAAGTATTTACCGCATAAAAAAATGTTTATAGAGTTTTAGAGTTCATAGGGTTATAGAGCGAAAGATGTTATTAATGATGTCAAAGAAGAATGACGGCTAAAGATACTTTTTAAATAAAATGAAAAAACTATTATTTATTTATTATTTATTATTTATTTGTAGTAACATTTTAGCTAAAGACAATTCTGGTCTTGCTGCGGAATATCTTTTGACATTTTATCCGGATGCAAGAACCTCTGCTATGGCTGGCGCCGGAACATCTCTTTTAGGTAGTGTAGCTTCCATGTATTATAATCCGGCAGGAATAGCATCGGATTATTATAATGAAATTTCTTTTTTTTATGCACCTCTATTTTACGGAGCAAAATTTACCTATATTGACTATTTATATCCTTTGGCACGTGGCGAGGCAATTGCAGGAGCGATAGGTGTTCTTACTATCGGTGATATTGAAAAAACAAATTCTCTTGGTGAAACGCTTTACGATTTTTCTTCACAAGATATAGTTTTTAATTTCGCATATGCAGGTAGCTTAGCTGATTCAACATACGGGGGATTAGGTATAAAATTACTATCTCAAAATATTGACGACTATTCGGCTCGTTCATTCTCTGCAGATATCGGTGTTGCTTTTGATGATGAAGATACTCAATATGGAATTTCTTTGAAAAATATAATTCCGATAAAATTTGGCAAAGATATGCTGCCATTTTCATTGAGAATCGGGCTTACGCAAAAAATTTTAGATAAACTTTCTTTAAGTGGAGATGTCGCTTTTGATAATGTTTTTGTAAAATCGATTAGTAGGTTGTTTTTTGGAGCAGAATATAATTATAAAATATACTTTTTAAGGACCGGAATAAATCATAAAGAATATTCTTGCGGTTTTGGTGTACAAGAAGAAAAATACTCGCTTAATTATGCGGTTGCATTTCATTCATTAAGTATTCAACATAGGTTTTCAGTTGCCCTGAGGTTCGGAATCGAGCCGTCTGAGGCTGAAAAACGTGCCGTGAAATTGCTTGAGGATAATAAAAGAAAGATTGAAAAAGAAGAAGAACAGATTTCACTTGAACGGCAAAATCTTGAAAAAGATATAATGGTATTTAATAGTGAAAAGGAAAAAGTGGAAAAGCTTTTACTAAGCGATGAAAAATTAAAAAAAGAATGGAAAAAAATTAAGTCGGAAAGAGAACAAATAATTTTTGAATTAGAGAATACGAAAAGAAAACATAAGATATCACAATTGTTATTGAATGCTCAGGAATATTTTGATAAAAAGGAATACGGCAATTCGCTGGAATATGTTCATAAAGTGATTAAAGAGGATCCACAAAATGGTCAGGCATTGCAACTTTCAAGAAAGATTGCAGAAATGACATCATCTACTGCTGCTAAGGAAAAATATATAAAAGCAATTGAATTTTATGAACAAGGAAAATATACCGAAGCAATATTTAAAGCGGATGAAGCTCTTAAGATTGAACAAGATTATTCTGATGCCCAGGTTTTAATTAGATTATCAAAGGCTCAAAATTATATTTTACAAAAAAGATTTCAAGATGCAAAATATGAACTTGTTGAAGCGGTAAAAAAGAATCCGGATGATAAAAATATAATTGATATTTTAAAAAGAGTTCAAACAATTATAGATGTTATGGAGGGAAAATGAATATAAATGATTACATAGATAAAAAGGTGTTACCCCGTAGAATGGGATTGCATACTCGCTCGTTGCAGTGGCTCCCTTGTCTCGCCGAAGCTTATAAGAGTGTAGGCGGACGAGCTCTGTGTGTAAGATTACACAGATTAAAATTTTTTATATTAAGTGTTTATGTAATATTTGTTTTTCTTTTTCAATCGTATTGTTTTGGACAGGTAGATTCAAAAGTTAATCCTGATGTTTATTTTAATTCTGCTATAGATAAGTATATAAAAGGTGATTATGACGGTTCTATTGAATTATTAGAAAACGTATTATCGCAGAACATTCAGAACCAAAAGGCAAAAGAATTTTTGGTGAAAATTTTAGTTGAAGCTACTGAAAAGCAAATTATGCTTAGCAATTATACTAAAGCAAAAAAATATTTGGAAAAAGCTAAAATAATATCACCGGAAGATACTAAAATTAACGAATTAGTGAGATTAACATCTGATAAGTCGGCTGATAAGCCGGCTGAAAAAGAAGTATTACATGGAAATCAGATAATCAAAGAAACTAAAAGAGAAAAGAATATTATTAAAAAAGTTGCTGTTGTAAAACAAAACCCGAAAAGTGAACATATACAACAGATTAATAGATTTGATAATTTTAAAGTAACTAAAGAAACAGCAGACAATGAAAAGGAAATTAATAATTTTAGAAAATATTTTATAATTTCAATAGTGTTTTTTGTGATAATTATAATAGCATTTGCTGTTTTTTATATTCGTGCCATTAAAAAAATAAAAAAATTTAAAAAAAATGCTAATTTTTATGTTGAAGAAAGAAATAAATTAAAGCAGTTAGCGGAAGTTAAAAAAAATGAAGAGAAAAAGCGAAATGATGAAATTGAATCAATGGTAATAATTCAAGATTTGGAAAAACGATTAGTTACTGAAAATGAAAGTAATATTGCACAGCAGAAATTTGATGAGAGTATTAAAGAAGACAAGATTTTAGATGAAATAACAAGTATCGTAGAAAAAGATGATTATTCAAAACAAATTGTTCAAAAAATGATAATTTCTATAAAAACAATAATGAATATTGATAAAACGATTGCATTGGGAAAAATATCAAATCTTTCAAAAAACGAGCGACCGCGATTAAGATGCGATAGTATAAAAATAATTGAAAATATTTTAACTAAGGAAACATTTAAAATACTTTTAGATTTGATAAACGATAGAGACTATGAAGTAAAAAAAATGGCTATAATTGCAGTAAATAATATTTGCAAATCATTTTCTTCGGCTCAATCTGATGAGAAGGCAGAAATCCCCGCCGACATGATTTCAATGGCAAAAAAAATTCTTCAGCAAGAAAAAACAAGGAACGGTTGGATCATTTAATGAGACCGTTGAAAAACCCCTTTTCTACTGCGATTCCAATATTTAGCCTGCGACTTCATTGCACATCGGCTTACCTCGTGCGTTTTGTCTCGGCTTAAATCTTGAAATCTCGCTACGAAGTGAGTTTTTCAGCGGTCTCATAATACCGTTCTATCATAGGTTCTGGGTTTTTCAACAATATCATCTTGAAAAAAAAATCTAAATTTATATAATGTTCTTATAGGAAAAGGGATTTTATGATACATTATTCCGGCGCAATACATATCCATTCGTTCTATTCTTTTGATGGTTCAAAAAAAATAGATTATTTAACCAAAACTGCAAAGAAATGCGGATTGGATTATATTATAATAAACGACCATTTTTCTATAGAAGCAAAGAAATATGAAGGATGGCACGACGATGTTCTGGTTATTGTCGGTGAAGAAATCTCGCCCAGATATAACCACTACCTTGCTTTTAATATAAAAGAACCGATTGCAGTAGATAGGGATTATAATAATCCGCAAACATATATAGATGAAGTCAACAAACAAGGCGGATTTGGTTTTATTGCACATCCTGACCATGCAGGTAACAAAAAATTTGGAGTAAAGGATTACAGGTGGAGCGATTGGAAAGTAAAAGGATATACCGGATTTTGTATCTGGGATTTGCAAAACGACTGGCAGATAACCCTGAAAGGTTATCCATCGGCATTATTAAGTTATTTATTTCCGGCACGCTATTTAAGAGGACCTAAAAAAGAAACCTTAAAAAGATGGGACGAGTTAAACCAGAATCAAGCAGATAAGAAATATGCAATTGGGGAAATCGATAATCATGAAAGTGCGCGGAGATATTTTGGATTGAACTTTTACATATTTCCTTTTGAATTTGCGTTCAGGACTATAAGGACACATATATTATTAAACGAACCGTTCTCAAAAGACAATTCGGATATAATAAAAGTTTATAACGCCATAAAAAACGGGAATACATATATATCAAATGACTTTTATCATAATGCAAAGGGTTTTGAATTTTATAAAGAAAATAATCATATTAAAGTAAAGACACCGGTTAAATCTGTTATAAGAATAATCAAAAACGGCAAAAATATTAGCGAAGTATTTTCTGATACTATGAATATTGAAATATCCGGTAAAGGCTGCTATCGATGTGAATGCTATTTAAAAAAATACGGTTTAAGACCATGGATATTCTCAAACCCGATATTTGTTTAAAATGGACTAATTAAATAAGGTTGGTAATGTCAAAATATTATGACCCCATTGATAATGTAGCTTATAATAATTGTAATTATTATTCTACTTATTAAAATAATTTACAACATTATTTTACGGGGTGAAAAATCATGGTTTTGCAATAGGCGGCGGTGCTGGATACCGATTAACAATAGGTTACGCGTATTAATATCACAGGTGATTTAATCCGCCTTCGTGAAATTCTATGGGAGTTAGCCCATAGATGGATAACCAATATAACACTTCGGCGGATTTCCGCAGAAGTGAAAATAATAGATTCTACGGGCGTAAGCCCGTAGTGCTTCAATTTAGGAATTAATGAAACAGAAATTATTAATCATTGCAAATATTATTTTATTTTTTTCAATTTCGGCAATTGCTAATGCACAAAACTGCTCTTCTGTTTCTTGCGGGTACGGCCATACAGTAGCAATAAAAACGGACGGTACATTATGGGCTTGGGGTCGCAATGCCGACGGTCAATCAGGATTTGGAGATAATAAAAGCAGACGTACACCGACGCAGGTAGGAATTTCAGCCGAATGGTCATCCGTTTCCTGCGGCGCATATCACACAGTAGCAATAAAAACGAATGGAACACTATGGGCTTGGGGATTGAATGATAACGGTCAATTAGGACTGGGAAATGCAATATCTGTGAATACACCGATACAGGTTGGGATTTCAACCGACTGGTCATATGTTTCCTGCGGTTACGGACATACGGCAGCAATAAAAACGGACGGTACATTATGGGCTTGGGGTTTAAATGACTGTGGCGAATTAGGGACAGGTACTACGACACAAATACACATACCGATGCAGATAGGGACTGCATCCAATTGGTTATCTGTTTCTTGTAGTTATGAATATACAGTAGCAATAAAAACGGACGGTACATTATGGGCTTGGGGATACAACGGTGACGGTGAATTAGGACTTCAAAATAATCTCGGTGAAAATAGTAAATATACGCCGACTCAAGTAGGGACCATAACCGACTGGTCTAAAGTATCTACAGGTAAAAATAGCCATACAGTAGCAATAAGAACTGATGGAACATTATGGGGTTGTGGTTTAAATAGCAATGGTGAATTGGGATTGGGTAATACTATACAGATAGATACAATGACACAAATAGGAATCGCAACCGACTGGTCTTCCGTTTCCTGCGGTTACGGGCATACATTAGCGACAAAGACAAACGGAACGCTCTGGGCTTGGGGTTTAAGCGGTAATAATCAATTGGGACTTAACAATATAATTGATAAATGGATACCGACACAAATAGGAACTGATAGCACATGGTCTTCTGTTACCAGCGGCGCATACTACTCATTAGCAATTAAAACGGACGGGACACTTTGGGTCTGGGGTTTGAACGACAGCGGTCAATTAGGCCTGGGGCACACAACACAAATGGGTATCCCGACACGCGGCAACATTCCTCCGATAATTGTATTATCTTCGCCCACGGTAACGTCCATAATTCCTATATTGGGGACAAATACCGGAATTATTAACATAACAAATTTAACAGGCACTAATTTTGTAGAAGGATGTCAAATAAAATTGAGCAAATCCGACCAAACGGATATTATTGGTACTAATATTGTTGTTGTAAGTTCCACACAAATTACATGTGTATTTGATTTATTGGAAAAAACGACCGGTTACTGGGATATCGTAGTAACAACAGGGTTCGTAAACGGGACGCTTTTAAATGGTTTTAAAATAGAACTGCCGGTTTCAAAAGAACAAACCGTTGATACACAAACAGATTCAGAAATTGTATTGAGAACTAATTCAGCAGATATAAAAATAAACATACCTGCAAATACTTTCAATGAAACGGTAAATGTGTCAATAACGCTCACAACCACTCCTGACTCTAATATTCCGTCTGTAAAGATCGTCAATGGAACCGTAATTGAAATAACCAATGATAAAGGATATCAACCGTCAAAAAAAATAACGGTAACAATAACTTATCGCGATAGCGATATTGTCGGCTTTGACGAATCAAAACTTATAATCGGCAGATATGACGAAATAAATAAGTTATGGATACCGTTAATATCTAACGGATATCCTGACCAAAACAAGGTTGTAGCTATAACAAATCATTTATCAAAATTTGCGTTAATGCAACTGGTTTCGGCTGATTACTTGAATAATGTAACAGTATACCCGAATCCGTATAAACCGGATGATTTAACATATGGTAATACTATACTTGGAACTGGAATAGTCTTTTCCGGTCTTACGGTAAATGCGAAAGTAAAAATATTCAGTACAGCAGGTGAGCTGATAAATGAGTTTGACGAAACGGATGGTGACGGTAATTATATTTGGGATACTACAAATCAAAATGGGAAAAAAGTGTCAAGCGGAATATATATATATTATATAAAAGATTCAATTTATAGTTCACAACGGTCAAAAGGCAAATTGGCAATTGTAAGATAGTAATCCCCAAAAAACCGGGATAGATAATTTGTGTGTGCTTCAATATATCAACGGTTAGGCGAGAAAAAAACTTGATTTTTTTAACTTTTTTTAATAAGATAAGTTTCAAACAAATTATAAGGATTCTAAACGTTAATTAAATATATGAGTGAAGAATTAAATTTGGTGATTAAGCAGGCGGAAAGGTGGTTGTCAAAGCTTAAAGAAGCATCGATTGATCACTGGACGCACTTTGAGGAAGAGCAACGCTGCTTTCTCGGTTTTGTAAATGTAATGGTAACACAACATTTATTGACAAATGAATTAAAAGATATTCATCACAAACGTATCAACGAAGAAAGAGTAATATCCATCCAAAAAGTTATTGACGAAGCAACAGGCATAAATGAAGATTTTGAGAATATTGAGCTGGCTAATTCATTTTTCAATCCTTCTATTGAAGGAATAGATAAAATGGCAAAAAAATTGGTAGCTTACATTAAACATTCAACAAACAAATTTGATAATACATATGAAGAATCCGTGGAAGTTTCTAAGCGCAGTTTTCAACTGAGAGATTCGCTTAAAAAAATTGTAAATAAATCGTTCGTATATGATGATCCGTTATCGGAAATAGTAATAATATATATATATAGTAGATTTTTACTGACCTGCCCGCCTAATAGTTATCATGTATTATTTAGAAATACCAACCAGATACCGGTTGATTTTCACTTCTTGATAGAATGTTGTGAATCAATATTGAATTATGTTACTCAAAAAACCGAAAAAATAAAAACTACAAGCATTCGTCAAAAATCTGAAAAATTCGGAATATTGGATTCGCCGAATTTAAAAGAAAAAGACCTAATAGCAATTAAGGACTGCATATTTGGTAGTTCGTGTTTGTATTTTGACATAGATAATTTCAAAATATTAAATACTGAATATACTGAAAGTAATGTAGATAAGACGGTATTACCGGATTATCAAGGCTTAATCAATTCAGCTATAAATCATAACGGATATGCATATGCGGAAGGTGGAGATGAAGTCGTTGTATTATTGCCAAACACAAATTTTGAAATGGCAATTTCTTTTGCAAAAGCACTTAAATCACTAATTACAAAACATATGTTTAAGATTGGTTCCGATAAACTTAGATTGGCGGTATCTATCGGAATATCTAATACAAACAAGGATGAAGATAATACCCAACTTATAAAAAACGCTAACACTGCTATGAGATTCGTAAAAGCTAATCAAAAAGACAACATAGCTGTTTTTGTTGATGGTCGTCCCAAATTTCTTGATTAGTATTAGGTTTTGTTTTGATAAATTTGACATAAGATAAAATTGAGGAATATCGCTATGGATTGCATGGATAGATACGAAAAGTTTTCATCTGAAAAATTTAAATCGCAGGAGATATTCCAGATATTAAGGGATATATTGTTCCATGCGATGCGTTCCGAGATAATGCAAAAGTTTGATGAGCTCGGTCTTTCTTTTAACCAAAGAAATGCATTGCATTATATAAGTCTTAATGATAAATGCACCCCGGGTAAACTATCTAAAATGTTGAGTCAGGAAACAGCTGCAATAGCACGGCTTATCCGTTCTTTAGAAAAAAAAAGGTTAATAACAAGAACCGAACATGACAGTGATAGAAGAAAAAGACACCTGCAAGTTACGGAATTTGGAAAGGAATTATTAAAAAACATGGATAAAATTCCTATAAGCAAAATAAGTGAAATGACTGAAAAAATGTCAAAAGATGAAAAGGAAATATTTTGGTATGGATTGCAGATAATGTTAAAAGGTTTTGAGAAAATATCGTAGAAATATTTTTTTAAATATATATCTGATATTATCAAATAAGAACAATGCTGTATATATAAAATTCTGTTTATAAACAGGAACGAATTAAAAACAGAGGGATAGAATGAACTATCCCGCATCAAGGAGGTGATTAAAAGAATACAGACTATGATGCGCGGGAATTTTTCGGAGATTTAGGTCATAAATAATAAAAAAGTAACTGAAAAAATTA
>DMMW01000034.1:833-4186 GCA_003452965.1 Elusimicrobiota bacterium | reverse complement strand
TCAAAGTTTTTGACAGAACGAAATTATATCAAGAGGTAAAATTATGATTAAAATTACTGTTCCAGGTGCTGCCGGTAAAATGGGTAAAACGATAATTGAACAAATCCTTAAAGACACTGATTTGTCACTAATAGGTGCGGTAGAGTTTAAGGGGCATGATAGCATTGGTGAATCTATAGGGAAAATAAAAATTAGTGACGATTTTGTTTTCGTGGCAAAAGAATCCGACGCTATTATTGACTTTACAACACCGGAGGCAACCTTATACCATTTGGAAGTGGCACAAAAATACGGGAAGGCGATTGTAATAGGAACAACGGGTATTTTGGAATCTGGTATAGACAAAATAAAGACATCTTCAAAAACAATACCGATTGTATTTGCACCGAATATGTCAATAGGTGTAAATCTATTGTTTAAGCTTGTTGATGAGGTTGCAAATGTTTTATCGGATTATGATATAGAAATAATAGAGGCACATCATAATCAAAAGAAAGACGCACCTTCCGGGACAGCGTTAGAAATTGCCGAAATATTATCCAAGAAACTTAATCTACAACAAATTTATGGCAGAGCAGGCCATGTCGGAGCGCGGAAAAAAGAAATTGGTATTCATTCGGTTCGTGCTGGCGATATCATTGGTGACCATACTGTACTTTTTGTAGGTCAAGGCGAACGATTAGAAATAATTCACCGTGCACATTCAAGGGAAACATTTGCTGCCGGTGCAATAAGAGCCGCAAAATGGATAGTTGATAAAAAACCCGGGCTTTACACCATGCAAGATGTCTTAGGTTTAAGATAAAAGGATAAAAAGGGGACAGCTGTTAAATGTTAAACAAAACTCAAAAGAAAAAGTATGGGAAATAAATTAAAAATATACAAATTTGTTAAAAAACCGTCAAAGGTTATTGCTGTCGGTTTAAATTATATAGACCACGCCAAAGAATTGAATATGAAAATTCCTGATGAGCCGATAATATTTATAAAACCACAAACAGCGGTTATCTGGAACAAAGAAAAAGTAAAATATCCAAAAATGTCTAAACAGGTTGATTATGAAGCGGAACTTGCGATTGTAATCGGTAAAAAATGTAAAAATATTTCAGTAAAAAATGCAGAAAAATATATATTAGGATATACCTGTCTTAATGATATAACCGCACGCGATTTACAAAGAAAAGACGGGCAATGGACACGAGCAAAATCATTTGATACTTTTTGTCCTATTGGACCGCATATTGTTTCCGGAATAAACCCCGATGATTTGAAAATTGAATGCTACTTAAACGATAAATTAAAACAATCATCCAGTACAAAAAATCTGATATTCAATGTTAAAAAATTGGTTTCATTTATATCTCAGGTGATGACACTTGAAAAATATGATGTAATTTCAACCGGTACCCCGGTTGGTGTTGGTCCCGTAAAAATAGGCGATAAAATAGAAATAAAAATAGAAAAAATCGGTGTATTAACCAATTATGTAGAATAAACGCTCGGAAGTAAATTTCTTTGAAACGCTCCTTAGAAGTCGCTCTGCAATCCCGATATATCGGGATTGAGGTTCTACAGAAATTTCTTCCTTGCTCATGATTATAAAGAGGTAAAAAATGCTAAGCAAAGTCTGGATATGGTTAAAAGATGTTTTTTCTGATGAAGAAGATCCGAACGAGCCGATTTATGACCCGGTTCATATTGCTACAATGCTTGTATTGACAATATTTGGCATATCTATACTATTTTGGCTTTTTTGGGCATTGCTTGTATATAAAGGCGGACTTTTAGATAAAATAATTCCATTTTTTAAAGTCATTTTCACCTCAAAAACACTCGCCGATTTTGGCTACGAAGGGTATCCATATGAAATGGGCATTTTTGATGGTTGGATAACAAATATTGTTGCATTGTTGTTTTTGTTTTTCTTAATCTGGCGAATAAGAAGAATTTTTAGACATTCTATAAAGTTGTAGTAATGTCAAAAATATTATGAAAAATCATGGTTTTTCACTAGACGCGATATTTTCATCAAGGTATACCTTGATGAGCGGCTCAAAAAACCTTAAATTTCAAAACTCACTCGTCCCGATATTCATCGGGACTCATTCAGACAGTTGAAATTTTTTAACGGTTTTTTATCGCCTAAATATCGCTATATCGCTCAAAACCAGATTTTTCATTAATAGGTTTATGAAAACAGCAAACCAGGGGAGGGTAAGAAAATAATTTGTGTTATGACAAGTATAGCCAGAGAATTATATAAAATATTAATAAAATGTCAAAAGATTTTTGACATTACGAAAGTTGTAGTTAGGAGAGTAGATGGAAACTAAATATTCGGAAAAACTAAAAAAGTTGCCGCCATATTTATTTATTGAAATTGACAAAAAGAAAAAAGCAGCGATTGAAAAAGGCGTTGATATAATCTCTTTGGGAGTCGGTGATCCGGATTTACCGACACCCAGGCATATAATTGATTCAATGAAAGAAGCGGTTGAAAAACCGAAGTATCATCAATATCCGTTCGGTGCAGGTTTAATAGAATTCAGAAAAGCAATTTCTGACTGGTACAAACAAAGATTCAATGTTAACTTGAATCCACAAAACGAAATTCATTCTTTAATCGGTTCAAAAGAAGGTATCGGACATATTCATCTCGCATTTATTAATTCCGGTGATATTGTTTTAATTCCTGAGCCGGGTTATCCTGTCTATAATTGCGGAACTATTTTTTCGGACGGTATTTCACATTTTATGCCATTAACTGAGAAAAATAATTTTTTGCCTGACTTGGATAAAATTCCTGAAAAAATCGCAAAAAAATCAAAAATGATGTTTATAAACTATCCGAATAATCCGACATCTGCGGTAGCAGATGGTGAATTTTATGAAAAAGTTATAAAATTTGCAAAAAAATATAATATAATTGTTTGTAGTGATGCTGCATATTCCGAAATGTATTATGATAACAAAAAGCCGATAAGTTTTCTTGAACTAAAAGGTGCAAAAGATATCGGTGTTGAATTCCATTCGGTATCAAAAACATATAATATGACCGGCTGGCGACTGGGCTGGGTTTGCGGCAATGCCGAAATAGTTGCCGGACTGGGAAAAGTAAAAGACAATTACGATTCCGGTGTATTCGGCGCAATTCAGGAAGCGGGAATCACCGCATTGACATCTTCTCAGGACTGTGTTGAAGAAATGCGGAGAATTTATCAAAATAGAAGAGATATATTTATTGATGAATTAAGCAGAATCGGCTGGTCTGTAAACAAACCGCAAGCAACATTTTATGTCTGGGCGAAAGTCCCCAAAGGTTATAAATCCGCAGAAGTAATTGGAAAACTGTT
>DMMW01000034.1:0-595 GCA_003452965.1 Elusimicrobiota bacterium | reverse complement strand
GTTTTTTATATTTGTAGCAGCAGAGCAAAGCTCTGCTTTGTTTGCTATTCTAATTATAACAATAAGTAATATACAGTAGAAAGTTTAATATCGTATAAAATATATGAAGCAATCCTGCTATATTATTATGCCTTTTTAATCTTTTTTGAAACCAATTTAACCAAATCCAAAATAAATCTTTTATCTTTCATAGATTTATCTTTCAAAAGAGGCAGGATTTCATCATTAATTGAATAATCGCTTTTCTTGAAAGGGATATCAGAAAAAAGTTTATAAAGAGATGTATTTAAAGCGTTCGCTATTTTATAAATAGTATCCAAACTCGCCTGTTTTTTACCATTTTCAATATAAGAAAGAAAATTACCGGTAATTCCTGCGGAATCAGCTACTTCTTGTTGAGTTAGATTTCTTTTAAGCCGCTCTTCTTTAATTTTCTTACCTATAAATTTGTGAATATTCTCCATAAAACCCCTAAAAATAATACATAAAAACCGTCTAAAATAGAATATCTTATAAGTCATAATATATACTTGACATAAAGGATAATATTATATATAAATATTATAGATGTTATTTTGCAAGAAAGGGGAGGAAT
>DMMW01000056.1:70747-76110 GCA_003452965.1 Elusimicrobiota bacterium | reverse complement strand
GCACTATTTATCTCTACTATCTCTATTCCTGTTTTTTCTATTCTGGAAAATGTTAATAAATTACTGACTAATTTCTTACACCTTATTGCTTCTCGCTCTATTGACTTTAACGGCATATATAATGAATCCCCTTCCTTTATATTTTTACCTACACTTTGAGCAAATCCTAATATTACTCCCATTGGATTATTTATCTCATGTGCCACTCCGCCCGCTAATTGTCCTACTGCCACCATCTTCTCGGATTGCATTAAATGTCGTTGTAACTCAGTATTTTCTTTCTCATATTTTTTGCGTTCTCTAATATCTTTTATAATCATCACTACTCCTGCTACTTCGTTATATTTGTCCCTTAATACTGAACCACTTAATTCAACATCTATCAGTTCTCCAGATTTTATCTTACACTTTGCTTCACAATTTTTTAATCCTTCTTTATTAAATAATTTGTCGGATATTATTTTAGATTCTTCTTCATTTTTAGCAAAAATATCCGTTTTTTTTCTAATTACTTCGCTCTCTTTATAACCAAAAAGTTTTGTAAATGCAGGATTAACTTTTACAATTTGGTTATCAACACTTATAACTAACGCTTCATTCATTGTGAAAATTATATTTTCTGCAATAATAGCCGAATCTATAACAAATAGTTCATATTTCCATATTGCATAACAAACAAAAATAGAAAACCAAGTCAAAGAACTAATAGACATCTCTGGAATTCCTAATTTAAATATGGGTATTATCTCTGGTATAGACATTAATATAGGAATAAAAGAACCTATAGTTATATAATTTAATTGTTTCCGCTTCCTTGTAGACATCATTTTTTTTCTATAACTTATAAGCAAAAAAAGTATTGACAATAAAATTATTAAAGCCCAAATATTACTCAGCCAAAAAAGTAAAGATTTTTCATTTGAAAGATAAGAATAACCCCAATATCTTTTAACCACTCCTATTGTCATTTGATCAGTAGCCAACTCTATGATTGTGAAAAATAATGCAGGGGTATACAACAAAAAATAAACTAATTTACCAGTATGAATATTTATTTTTTCGGTGTAGATTAATACAAAATGAATTATTAAAGCAATAGTGAATGGCCATATAAAATTCATTTCTAACCAAAAATGAGCAATTTCAAAACTTTCAGCTTGGCGATACATAAATTCAATAAATCCCCAATAAGATATACTAAAACAGAATAAAGAAAAAATAATATGTTGTAAGTTTTTCCTGTTCTTATAAAAAACAAAGTTCCCAAGAGCAAAACTAATTATGCTACTTATTAATGATAAAAAAACAAATATATTCATTTTATTTCACCATCCATTTTAACCGGTAATTTTATAACAAACGTTGTCCCTTTACCTACCTCCTTGCCATCCGTAACTTTCTTGTCCGCCAACGGTGTAGTGGCGGAAGTGAAGGTGGGGCTTTCTACTTCTATTATTCCATTATGTTTCTTTACTATTTCATAACATATACTCAGTCCTAAACCCGTTCCTTTTCCTACCTCTTTTGTAGTATAAAACGGCTCAAATATATGTTTCTTCACTTCTTCAGACATTCCAACACCAGTATCTGAAATTGTGATTACAATAAATTGTAGCGGCAAAGCATTAGCTTTGCTTATATTAGCAGAGCTTTGCTCTGCGGCTACAGTCGTCGTAATCGTTATCTTTCCACCTTGAGGCATCGCATCCATCGCATTGTTACATAGATTCACTATTACCTGTTGGATTTTATCTTTATTTATCAAAATTTGAGGTAAGTTATTTTCATAATTTTTTACAATTTGTATATCCTTCATTTTTCTTTGAGCTTCTAACAATGGTAATGTTTCCTCTATTATTACATTCATATCTATATTTTCCGCTATCGTTTTTTCATCCCTTGAAAATGTTAATAAATCTTTTACCAATTTCTTACATTTTATCGCTTCACGTTCCATTGATTTTAACGGCATATATAATAAATCTTTTTCACTTATATTTTTTGCTAAACTTTGAGCAAAACCTAAAATTACACCTATCGGATTATTTAGTTCATGCGCTATTCCGCCTGCTAATTGCCCTACTGCTGTTATTTTTTCTACACGCAAAAGTTTTTCTTTAAATTTTTCTTTCAACTCTTCCATTTGTTTATGTTCAGTTATATCAACATTAAAAACTAATGCTGATTTTATTTGATCATTATTATCTCTAATCGGTTGAATATTTGTTCTAAACCACATTGGCTTACCGTTAATAATGGTTTTGTCTTCTACATTAATGCTTTGCCCTGTTTCGTAAACCTTACCTATAGTAAACATTTGCTTATCTGCGATTTCCTTTGGAAACAAATCCCACATAGTTTTGCCAATAAGAACTTTTACGTTATTGCCTAATAATTTAGCAGCCATAGTATTCATAAATAAGAAAACTCCATTTTTATCTATAGATGAAATTGCAACATCAGAATACTCTATAAGTGTGCGATATTTTTCTTCATTTTCCCTTAATAATTTAATCGCTTCCTTTTCTTTTGTAATATCTCGCCCGTAAAGATTAACATATCCCGATTCTACAACCGGTGATAATATGAAAGCATATTCTTTATCTTTACATTTAATCTCCATTGTTTCTTTTTTTTTGGTTTGAAAAGACCTTAAAATTAAATCACAAAAGAAAACCGGAGCTTGCCTATTTATATCACACTCCCACTCTTTTAATAGTGGCAAACTTGATTCATTAGCGTACACAATCACACAATTATTAGTTACTCTCAAAACCGGATTTGGATTTTCCGCTGGAAATTTTGCTAAATTTCTAATTTGTTTTTCTGCCGACTTTTGTTCAGTAACATCTTTTATAATAGAACGTGTTCTAATAAAATTTCCTTTACTATCATATATTGCTGAAGAGTTTATTATTACATCCAATATTTCCTCATTTTTCTTGATCATTTTTCCATTTTCAATAAATAGTATTCCTTCTCGTTTTAGTTTTTCAAAACCTTGTTTGACGTAGTCCCTTGTTTCGGGCGCATACACTTCTTTTACATTTTTCCCATTAAGTTCTTCCCTTGAATAACCGAGAATTTCACATTCCTTTCGATTTGCAAAAACAATATGACCATCAACATTAACGGAGTGAATCATATCTGAAGCATTTTCAACTATATCCTCATATCTTTTTTCGGTATCTGCTAATTTTTTTTCTAAAACATCTCGGGATTCTATAATACTCTCAGTAGTTTCCCAGTTAAATATCCTGAGTATACCGGTAATTGCTATACCCGCTGCGATTGCACAAATTGCGCGAAATACTTGTACAGGAATATGTAAAATTGAAAGAAATGTCTCAGTATTAATCCAATTAGCAGGAAAATAATTACTTTTAGATACAATTAATCCGCTTAAAATCCCGTAAAAAAAGAATGAAAAACTTGCCATAATAAAAAATTTTTTAACTTTAAGCGATTTTAATATTTCTTCTTCACACTTATAATATGAAAGGAAACCAATAGCAATAAGTATTCCTCCGGGAAAACCTAAAAAATATCTTGATAGTAATGAAGCAGTATTGTAAAAATTAGAAGATTGAATACTGATAAATATAATCAACAATATAATAGCTGGCGTTAACCACCAAACAAAGGGTTTAGCTATTTTTTTTCGCCACGTAGGACATTTTTGCCCTACAAAACTGAATATTTTCCTACCAAACTCAAATAAAAAGTAGTAAGAAATAATAAGAATAAACCATTTTATAATACTCATTATGAAATTTTCACTTTTTATTATTATCCACATATCTAAAAATTCATTTATTCCATGTATAATACCAAAAACTCCTAAAAGCCATAAAATATTTGCAAGTACAAATTTACTATCCGCCTTAGGTTGAATAAGAATCGCGACTCCCATGAAAACAAAAGCAAGACCGTATATGAAGAAAATAATATCCAAATTATTCTGACACCATTGTTGAATTAAATCCATTTTATTCCTCCGGAAGAAGATTTTCTACTTTTTGCTTAAGTTCTTCTGCTGTAAATGGTTTTATTAAATAACCATCTGCACCGGCAGTTATTATTTTTTCTCTTATTAATTTAGTTGGAAAAGCGGTAATAACTATTATTTTCATTTTTTCTTTTTTTAATTGCTTTAAAACCTCAAAACCATCCATTCCAGGAAGCCGAATATCGAGAATCAATAAATCCGGTTTAAATTCAACTATTTTTTTACCTGCCAAAAATCCTTCTGATTCAAGTTCAATTTCTATATTATTAAAATATTTTTTAATAACAATTGAAATATATTTTAATATGCTTTTGTCATCATCAACTATTAAAATCTTTTTTATATTGTTTTGGGGTTGTTTTATGATTTGGTTTTTTTGAACATCTACAGCAGTACTTAATTCTTCAGGTATGGGCATTCTATACTTCTTTAAAAATTCCAACAAATCTTTAATTTCAATTCTTCTGTGTCCGCCAGGTGTCTTATAGGCAGGTATTTTTCCGGAGTCAATCCAATCTATAACCGTAGTAATGTCAACATGCAATAATTTTGAAACTTGAAAAGTTGTAAGCGGTCCCATAAATCCCCCCAATTATATTAAAATATCTAATTATTCTAAATATCCTAAGTATCCTAATATACTTATATAGTATAATAAGGGGTTTGTCAAGGGGAAAGTTTATCAGAAAAAAATACTTCTGGTTTTTTCCAAGAGTTCCGTCATTGAAAATGGTTTCTTGATATAACTTTTAATACTATCTTTTTTTATTGCCTCTTCAATTTTTCTCAAATCATTTTTACCTGTAACTACAATAACCGGAATGTCTTTTGTTTCGGGATTTTCTTTAAGTTTTTGATTCACGGTGAATCCATCCATCCTTGGCATCATAACATCCAGCACTATTAAATCCGGTTTATTGCATTTTACTTTTTCCAATGCATCCAAACCATCGTATGCACATGAGGTATAATATCCTTCAGCATTTAAAAACATAGACATAATATCTACTATATCTTTTTCATCATCTACAATTAAAATTTTTTTATTCATAAAACCCTCCAACCCGACTTGTCGGGTTGGCCTCGCCGTAGCTTCGTAGAGCGTAGGCGGGCCGCCTCTTTGCCTTCATTTGCCGAGCAAGAAGAATCTCGGCAACTACTATCCTCTGCCTTTAACGCAGATTTTCATTAATGGGGCAAAAATAACTCTATTTTTCTACCGTAAGTTTCAATCATATTTTCCTCAATTACTATTTTTTAAAATTTCGTTTATTTTAATCTTTAATTCATCCGGTGAAAACGGCTTCTGCAAACAACCATCTGCTCCCATACAATATATCTTTTCTTTATGTGC
>DMMW01000056.1:66044-70560 GCA_003452965.1 Elusimicrobiota bacterium | reverse complement strand
AATGTTATTAAATCCGGCAAATAATCCAGCAAAATTCTTCCGGCTTCAAACCCATCGGTAGCATGTTTTATTTCCCACTCTTCTTCCGATAGTATTTGCTTAATCAAATCTTTTATATCTGAATCATCATCTATTATTAATAATTTCCTCTTCATACCCTTTGAAAGAATTTCTTTTATCTGATTAAGTCTGTATCCTTGTAATGATAAATACTTAATTTTTTCTATAATCTTTAGTGTTTTCTCCTCATTAAATAAATGTTGACCGCCAATAGTTCTATCTGCAATGTCTATCAAACCCATATCAACATAATATCTAATAGTACTAGGCAAGACCTTTGCTTTTTGAGCTATCTCAAATATTTTTATATTAGGCATTTCATTCTCCGCTTTTTTACAAGTGGTACCCAGCCAACAGGAGTTGGCGACTCTTATATATAATTAAATAAAAAAATATCAGTTATTTTATTATTGTATTTGTATGTTCAAATTTATTTCTAAATTTATTGAAAATAAAATTAATATACTCCTCTTTAAACATTTTCAAAGCATTTTTCAATTGCATATCATCTTTTATAACATTTTGAACATATTTTTCTGCAAATTGCTCTACATCAATAGATACTTCAGGCACTTTATTTATTGCCTTTTTGTTATTGCCATCAATCGCTTCATTAACCGCGATTCTTAAATCATTAATATTAAAAGGTTTATCTATAAAATTATTTGCACCAAGTTTAATGGATTTAATAACAGTTTTGATTGTATTCATACCGGATAACATTATGACCGGCAAATCTCTCTCAATGCTTCTTATAATCTCCAACGTTTCAATACCGCTTATTCCATTAAGGTTAACGTCCAAAATCACTAAGTCTTGCGGTTCTCTTTTAATAATCTCTATTGCTTCTTCACCCGTTGTCACCGTCATAATATTATACTCCTGTTTTAATATTTCCTTAACAGATTCCAAAACACTAACATCATCATCAACCAGCAATATACTATTCTTTTGTTCCATGACCCCTCCTTTAAATTAAATGAAGCTCCATCCCGATAACAATCGGGATTATAATGTTAACCATAAGATTTTAGGAGCGAAATCCTGCCCGAAGAGCATTCACTAGTGCCTTTATAAACGTGGTCTTCTGGCTGCAGGATGAAGCTCCACGGGCGAAGTCCTGTGGATTGAAAACCCGTTATATAGTTTACCTTAAGATTCTAGGAGCGAAATCCTGCCCGAAGAGCATTCACTAGTGCCTTTATAAACGTGGTATTCTGGCTGCAGGATGAAGATCTACGGGCGAAGTCCTGTGGATTGAAAACCTTCATCCTATGAGAATTAACGTGGTCTTCTGTCTAACACTTTTTCAAAACACTATTACTGCTCCTACTAACTACTTACTGCAAGTAATGTGCCAAATATAATATCAAAATAAATCATTTATATTGCTTATATTAGCAATAAAAATATATGATGCACATTATATTGTGCTGTGTGTTTAGTTTTTTGTGCAATTCTATAAATAAGATTATTTACTTCTTTTTGGGGGTGGGGTTAGCATTATGTATCTTCATTATTAGCGGACTTTATTACAGGAATGTAAACTGTTACGGTTGTACCTTTATTTAACTCGCTATTTATTTCTATTTTTCCATTGTGATCTTTAATTATTCTATGTACAATTGTAAGCCCTAATCCAGTGCCGTTCGGTTTTGTCGTATTGAACGGTTCAAATACTTTTCCCATAAATTCTTCGGAGATTCCTACACCCGTATCTTTTACAATTATTGATACATATTCAGTCCCTTTAATAACATTACTATCGGTCCAAATATCTAAGTTACCGCCGTTTGGCATAGCTTGAATTGCATTAAGAATAATATTCATAAATACTTGTTTTAATTGTTCCTGATCAGCCATTATTAAAGGAATATCTACTTCAAATTGCTTAGATATGTTTATATTATATTTATATGCTTCGTATTGTATCAAATCCAATAAATTATCAATAATACTATTTACATTCAATTTATTGTACTCTAATGTAGAAGATTTTGCAAAATTTAATAATTGATCAACAATATTTTCTATTCTTTCTATTTCATTAGGAACTATGTTATTAAACTTATCGCGGAATTTAGAATCCTCATATTTAAGTGATACCAACTGACAAAATATTTTTACAGAAGCCAGCGGATTTTTTATCTCGTGTGTAACACTTGATGCCAGTGTCCCTAATGCCGCAAGTTTATCGGAATGCATAAGATTTTTTTCTATAACCCTCATATTCATTGATAATTGTGCATTTTCAATAGCTATTGCCGCCTGATTTGCTATGGTAGTCAATAATCTTAAATCCTCTGAAGTATATATGTCTTCAGATAATTTATTGCCAAGATTAAGAATCCCGACTAACTTATCATATATCATCAGCGGAATACATATATTCACTTTATGGGATTTTAATTCTTCAAAATTGTTTTCCTTGTCATCAATTATTAATATTGTTTTATTCTTTTCTAAATGATGTAATAATTTATCTTTCTTATTAAAATTTATTTTATTAATCTTTTCGTGTTCCATACCTTTTGAAAATCTGACTATATAGCTATCTTTTTCAGAATCATAAACCATAACATAACCCCGTTCTATATGCATAGTATCCATTAGCCGAGTTAGTAAAGTCCTCAACAATTTATCCAAGTCAAAAATAGTAGTCAAATCATTACTCAAATTTTTCAATGTCTCTATATAATCATATCTGTCTTTAAAAAATAATTTATCAACCGTATTTTGAATTTTATTTTTAATCGGAAGAAAAATTAATGCAATAAACAATCCTGCGAAACCATTGATTAGCATTAAAATAGAATGATCTTCTGCAATATTGAATATGCTAAATAAACCTGTAAAACTACCTACAATTAATGAATATGTTCCGACTACTACAAAGGTTAAAGTAGTATATAAAATACCTCTGCGAACAATAATAGTTATATCCATTAATTGATGTTGGACGATAGCATACGCAATTATCCCTGTATAAAAAATATTACCTAATCCGCCTATCGGATATATTTTTACTCCAATACCATACAGAATTTGAGGTAATATGCATAGTATTGCTGCGCTAGCTGTAGCCAAAAAGAAATAACCTAATTGATTTTTTTCATGACTTGATTCTGACTTTTTATATCTATTATAAACATATGCTAAACCCAAAAATACCCAAAAAATAAAATTAATTATTAAGATTTTATATAATAAACCACTAAATTTTGGAAAATATGCCCATTCTCTTTTAATCATTTCATTTTCAAAATAAGGTGTAAAATTTAATATCGAAAATAATATTGATATCATATAAGAAATATAAATCATGTTTTTTCTTTTGCTAATACTTTTAGATAATATCATAATAAAATGAAAAAGAGTGGATGGAATAAATATAGTACCCAATCGCATAATTAAACTCCAATGTTTTACAAAAACACTATCCTTAATTATATGAAAACCAAATACATCAAAAGTCCAACTTGCAATAAGAATACTTGATATTGCAAAAGTAATATTTAATGGATTTCTTCTATCTTTTAAGTACACAAATATTGCTAATAATAGATTTATCACAGTTGCTATTAGCCACGGCAGTGAATGAAAATTAACTGTAATCGCTAAATATATCCCTATTAGAAAAATTATCAATAAAGTATATATAATGCCTCTTCGGACTGCTATAGTTATATCCATTAATTGGTGTTTGACTATTGAATATGTTATTATGCCTGAATAGAATATACAGGCAAATCCGCCTATCGGATATATTTTTACTCCCAAACCATATAAGGTTTGAGGTAATAATCCAAATATTGATGTTATTGCAGTAGCAAAGAAAAAATATTTTAATTGATTCTTTTCACTATATGATTCTGACTTTTTATATTTATTATAAATATATGATAATCCCAAAAAAGTCCATAAAACAAAATTAGCAATAAAAATAAAATAAATTTTTCCGAATTTTGGAAAGTATGCCAATTCCCTTTTTATCATTTCATTTTTAAAATACGGTGTGAAATTCAAAATAGAAAATATTAAAGATGCAAGATATGATAAATATATTAGATTTCTTTTTTTGTCTTTATTATTTGATAATATAGCTGCAAAATGAAAAAACGCAGCAGGAATAAACAAAATACCAATCCTTAAAATCATGCTCCAACGCAAAGCTAAATTATAATTTTTTATAATATGAAGCCCGAATATATCAAATGCGAAAACTGCAATAAAAATATTTGTTACAGCAAAAGTTATATAAAGTACATTCCTTTTATCTCTTAAATATACAAATACTGCTAATGAAAAATTTACTACAGTTGCTATTAGCCACGGTAAAGAATGAAAGTTAATTTTTATTGCAAAATATCCGGATACAATTGCAAATATAGACATAAAAATAATATATGCATATATTATAATATTATAGAAATAACTTTTTTCCTTTTCCATGTTT
>DMMW01000056.1:60616-65873 GCA_003452965.1 Elusimicrobiota bacterium | reverse complement strand
ATTATACATTTTTTTTAATTATTTTGATAGATTTTTTAATTTAGATAGGTTTACTAATTGAATTTGCAATATTTTCATTTATTTTAGTAATTATTTTGGTTATTTCTTCATAATTACCCGTAGAAAATAACTTCCTGCATTTATCCCTAAATTGTACCGGATTTAAGCCTGAATATTCCGATATCAAAATAGTATCTACAGATATCTGGGTAAGTATTCCATTTTTTTCCAATATCTGTGCAAAACTATTTGACTCGCCTGTAATTTGTTTATCCGACTTTTCATTTATTTTGAAATAAGGTAATAAATTCCAAAGTATGGTTGGATAAATAAATTTTATTTTATATAACATTAATTCCTTTAAATATTTATTTCTTTCAGAAATACTGATTCCAAATTTCTCGCTGTTCTTATCCCAAATAGTACCCGGTATAACAACGGGTGGCGAAACAATTATCGAATCCGGTTTTGTTTCCAGCAATAACTGTAATGTCTCTTGTTTTGTTTGTACCGTCTCATTAGGTGCTGGTATTATTATACTACCACTAGTATAAATACCAGCCTCTTTACAATTTATTAATTTATTCTTCAATTGTTCAACCTTTATTTTTTTATTCAATACCTCATCCAATATTTTCTGACTTCCTGATTCAATTCCAAACCAAAGCCCGTAACATCCGGAATCCTTCATCAATTTAAATTCTTTAACAGAGGTATCGCTTTTAGTATTGCCGAAAGCAACATATCTTATTTTTAACTTTCTCTTTAAAATCTCTTTAGCAACATCAATAAATAACACTTGCGGCGTATTTGAACCAGCAAATTTAAAAATATTTATATCATATTTATTTACCAATCTCTCCATCTCATCAACAATTGATTCGGCAGATTTTATTTTCCATCTGTTACCGCTTTTCATCGGATGTAAACAAAAATTACAGTTATTAGGACATCCTCGACTTTCATCCATAATTATCATTTTTATTTTTTGATTATTCTTCATTGCCGGGTAAACATCATCATCATAAACAGGTAATGGTAAATTATTTAAATCTTCTACCAACTTTTTCTGTGTAGTTACAAAACCGTTGTTTTTTCTGTATATCAAATTTGGGATATCTTCAAGTTTTATTTTATCTGAAACATAATCTGCAAGCATTGTTATTACTTCTTCCCCATCACCATATGCAATAGCATCAAATGCATCACAAACATCAAAAATCTTTTCTCTAAACCAATCAACATGTGGACCGCCGGCAAATATAGGAAGCCTTGGGTAGTCTTTTTTTAATTGTTCCGCTATCATTATAGAACCTTCAAAACCGTCACCCATCCATAATTTAAAACCTACAAAATCTATATTTTTTTTTCTAACAATACTGCTTATCTCTGTTGCTATCTCCTGAACTTTTTTTCTCTGCAGATTTTCTATTTTTTCGTCTAATCCATGGAATTCGTCTAAATCCTTTTGATTTGGAGACAGCCCCTGTTTTTGGTTTACCATTATTCTCTTTGTAATATCATCCAGTTGTTCTTTATATTCATATGGAAAAAGCTTTTCTATCATATCAACAGTCGCATAATCCAGAATAGTCGTACTATGCCCTTTTTGAATCAAAGCAGCTGCTAAATTGGCTAAACCATTATCAGGTACCAACAATCTCGGTTCATTTGGAAACCCAGCATAATTAATCAATAAACTTTTAGTAAACATATGGTAATATTCTCCATGTGCTGCGTTTATATTCAATATACTCTTTGCCGAACTTTCCAATTAATACTTTTTCTTCACTATATATTCGCAAAGCCAGTAGTATCATATAAATAACAAATGACCATAAAACAGTAAAATAAGTATTTGCTACAACAGGAACAACTAAAATTTCAAAAATAGTGCTTAAATAACCGGGATGTCTTAGATATTTAAATATCCCGGTTTTAATTAACTTGTGGTTTTCTCTTATTTCAATATGTATTCCCCAATATTTTCCTAATTCTTTAGCTGCAAAATATTTTATTACAAATCGTGGAATCAACATAATAAATCCCAAACCGACAATCCAATAATTAATCACTCTTTTTATATAGAAATATTCAAACAAAGTACTTACCATAACCATAATATAAAATATTAAAGTAATTAAAATTACCCAATTATAATATTTTTTTCCTGCTTCTTTATTTTTTTTATAAATTGCCATTTCAATTAATGCAACAATATTAACTATAATTATAAATGCTATCAGAAAATCTGTAAAATCCATAATCCTATCCTGCCAGAACCCAATTTGGCATTTTTTTATTCACCCCTTAAAATAAATAGAACCGTCCCCATTTTATTCAATTACGTAGGCATTCTTTATACCTATGCAGATGTTTTTGACTATGTTGTTGAAGAACTCAATTTCCTGAGAATTGTTTTTGTTGTTTCTTATATATACGTCATAATACAAATCAGCATAGTATTCATAAAACTTTTCCCTTGGAAGTTTTGTCGGCAAAACAGAATGAACCAAATCATACATTTCATAATTTGTGGTTAATAGCTGAGATTTTGTTTCATTATAATAATCGGTCATCGGTAATGGTGTGAGTACGGTAAACATAGGATGATTTAACCCTGTTTTGTATATGTAATCCTTTAATGCTTCGAAATCTTCTTTCATGTAATTCTGATTAAGTATGAAATGACCCGTAAGCGAAATCCCGTTGTCTTTAACTATTTTTATTGCTTCTGTGTTTTTTTGAACCGTGTTACTTTTGTTGAGTGCCTTTAATTCATTATCACGGAAAGATTCTAAGCCTAAAGTCACTTCGCTCAAACCTATTTCTTTCCATTGTTCAATAAGCAATGCATTGCGTACTACGGAATCCGATCTGGTAATTATTTTATAGGACTTTTTTATCCCGCTCTGCTTTATTAGATGATACAATTTTTCCAATCTTTCAGAATCCTGAAGGAAATTGTCATCGGAAATACTGACGTATTTTTCGTTTATTGTCAACAACTCTTTCATTACTGATTCGGCACTTCTTGCCCTGTATTTTCCATGTTCGTGTTTCCATATTGAACAGAAATTGCACCTAAAAGGGCATCCGCGGGATGTCATCATTGAGGCAACGGGTCGCCAAATCAGACGAAAATATTTTTCCCTATAATTTTCCGTTAAGCTTCTTTTAGGAATTGGTGCAAAATCCAGATTTGATACCATTTCACGCGGTTGAGTGAATAATATCTTGCTATCCTTTTGCCGTATTATCAAACCATTAACTTTTGTTAAGTCACCCTTTTTTTCATAAGCATCGGCGAGCTCTCGGAATGTGATGTCCCCTTCGCCTATTACAACTATGTCAATATATTCTTTATTGAAATCTTCAGGCAATAACGTTGCGTGATGACCACCAATTACCGTTAGTGTTTCTGGATTAAAATCTTTTACCTGTTTAAGTATTTTCTGTGCACGGTATACCTCAGGAGTATAACTTGTAGTGCCTACTATATCAGGTTGAAATTGTGCTAACGTATCTGATAAATTGGGGTCTAATCTCATGTCCAACAGTTTAACATTATGATGTGTTACATTAGCCCCCACAGTCTCTAATGCTAATGGCTCGGGAATGTAAAAATTGTTGCCCCCAACTGTTTGAGAATTATACGGCGGTTGAACCAATAAAATTTTCATAATACTATTCCCTCCTTATTATTTAATTCTGCCTTTTGTGCCTGCGATAATAGATTATGTATTTGTTGCAATATTTTATTGGATGTTAATAGTTTTCCATCTTTTTTTATAGTATTATTTTCTGTCAGATAAAATTTATTATAAAGGTTCAATAGATTATCGTAAAATTCGGCAAGCGGTAATTTCGTCGGTAATACGGTGTGAACAAAATCATATAATTGATAATTTTTTGTTGTGAGTTCATTATATTTTTGCTTGTAGAAATCCGTTCCGGGTAAAGGTGTTAATACTGTAAATATCGGTTGCTTTAAATTCAATTTATGGACGTATGCTGCTAATCCTTCAAAATCGTCTTTTGTATAATTTGGGTTGACTATAAAATAAGCGGCAATCTCAACTCCATTTTTGTGTAATATTCGAACCGCTTCTTCATTGTTTTTTATGGTGTTGGATTTATTCAAACCTTTAAGCTCATCGTCCTTATACGATTCTAAGCCGACAAGGACAAGATCCATTCCGATTGATCGCCATTTTTCTATAATGTCAGGATGCCTGACGATGGTATCGGAGCGTGCATATAATTTATATGTTTTTTTTATGTCTCTTTGTTTTATTAATTCATATATTTTATTAACTCTTGGGATATCATGCAGAGCATTATCCTCTGCAAAATCAATAAATTTTTCTTGAATGCTTTGAATTTCGTTGACAACCGATTCAGGACTGCGAACAAAATATTTTCCGTTATTTATTTTCCATAATGAGCAGAAATTACATCTGAAAGGACACCCTTTTGAGCTCATTATTGACGCAATAGGCCGCCATGTTCCACGAAAGTATTTGTTCCGATATTTTAGAGTCAAATTTCTATTTGGAAACGGCATATCGTCCATGTTTTTCATCACTTCACGGGGTTTTGTGTATTTTAAACTATTACTTCCGTTGCGGAATGCGATGCCGTCAATATTAGACAATTTCACTTTTTTTTCAAATGCTACTACCAATTCTTTGAATGTAACCTCGCCCTCTCCAATTACAACTACATCAACATATTCTTTGTTAAAATCTTCAGGAACCATTGTTGCATGATGACCGCCGATTACAATTAATATATTTTTGTTGAATTCTTTTACTTTTATTGATATTTCTTGTATTTTGTATACGTCGGTTGTGCAACCCGTTATTCCGACAATATCCGGATTGAAGTTTTTTAACTTTTGCTCAAGATTTGAATCTATTCGCATATCCAAAATGCTTATATAATGATTTGGAACTGAAGATGCGATTACTTCCAATGCCAAAGGTTCGGTAAGATATGCAATACCAGCGCCTATTATATTTGGATTAAGTGGTGGTTGGATTAGTAATATTTTCATTTATTTAAATCAATTAAAAATTAAAAATGCAAAATTTAAAATTGTGGTATATTTTATCTAATTATAAATCATTTATCCTTTTCCGCCACTGATTCTATCTTATCCGCTAAAGTATTAGTAGTGAGGGCAGACCTAAACACCATTCAAGACAGAATAAGCATAGATTCGCTCTGCGGCTATCGCACTATCGCACTATTT
>DMMW01000056.1:44690-60491 GCA_003452965.1 Elusimicrobiota bacterium | reverse complement strand
CTCCGGTATATTTTCCCAAGACCATTGAAATGTTGTTTCCGCCAAGCCCAAACCCATTTATTAATCCGTAATTGACATCCCTTATTTGTGATTTATTGGGAGTGTAATCCAAATCGCAATCAGGATCGTTTTCTTCGTAATTTATCGTAGGCGGAATACAACTGTTTTTAATTGCTAATGCAGTTGTTATCGTTTGTATCGCACCGGTAGCTGCTAATGGTTGTCCAATCATAGATTTTATAGAACTTATAGGAATTTTATAAGCCCGTTCACCAAAAACCTGTTTTATTGCGTTTGTCTCGCGTTTGTCCGATAATATAGATGAACTGCCGTGTGCATTTATATAATCAATATCTTTTGCTTCAATATTTGCATCCCGTAGTGATATTTCCATTGCTTTCGCCGCTTCTTTCCCGGTTGGTTCCATTCTGAAAATACTATATCCGTCATTTGTGACACCATAACCGACAATCTCGGAATATATAATTGCTTTTCTTTTTAAAGCATGCTCCAGACTTTCTATTATCATTATTCCGCAACCCTCTGCCAATAAATATCCATCACGGTTTTTTTCAAATGGCCTGCTTACCTTTTCAGGTTTTCCGTTTTTTCTTGACAAAACCCCAGCTGAGCAAAAACAATTAAAAGCAAACGGAACTAAAGGTGCCTCGCTTCCTCCTGCTATTATAATATCTACTTTATTTGCTTTAATTAAATCTACTGCATATCCTATAGCACTTAGGGAAGATGAGCAGCCTGTGCATATTGTTGAATTCGGACCTTTAATTTTTAATTCTGCAGCAATTACGCCTACTGCATGGTTTGTGCTTATTTTTACCGGAGCAAGAGGATCTATATTATTCCAACCCATTTCCTTAAATTTGCTGTTTTGTTCCTCGTCTACTTCTTCGCCACCCATTGATGTACCTAAAGCAACACCTATTTTATAAGGATCCTCACTTTCAAATTTGAGTCCTGAATCTTCCAAAGCCATATTGGTAGCTGCTAATGCAAACTGTGCAAACCTGCTTAACATTGTTGATTTTCTTTTTTCAACATAATCAAGCGGATTAAAATCAGTAACTTCTCCTCCAATTTTGGTCGGATAACATGACGTATCGAACCTTGTAATTTTTTTTATTCCTGATTCTCCTGCTGTTATTGCATGCCAGTAGTTTTTCTTACCAATACCATTTGGGGCTATAATACCCACCCCGGTTATTACTGCACGATTTGACATAAACCCACCTCCAAAATACTATTTGGGGAATATACAAATTAAAAGCTCCCCATTTCTTATAAGGTGCAAGTATTATGCCAAACTCAAAAAAAAATTCTCCGAGGAGAAATTTTTTCACTGTTTAATTATTTATGCATTCGATGATACATTTTAATGTGCAATCTATTATTTTGAAATTTGTTCCTTCCTTGCCAATTTAGCTGCATTTATTATGGGTCGTAGATTATATTTCGCCATTTTGAATATTATTGCATTTCTATGTATACCTAAAAGTTTTGCAGCTTTTACTTGATTCCAATTAGCCCTTTCTAATACTTTCAAAATAAATTGTTTTTCAAATTCAGCACGCGCAGCCCTGAATGAAATTGTATCGTCATAGTTATCAATCCTTAATTCCTTTGCAAGTAAAATATCTACCGGCAATCTTTTGTGCGTAATTACTTCCTCTTTACTTAATGCAACCAGTCTCTCAACAACATTTCTTAATTCTCTTACATTACCAGGCCATTTGTAATCGGTCAAACAAGAAATTGCTTCATGCGATATACCCTTTATTTGCTTCTTGAATCTATTATTATAGTAATTTAGGAAATAATCCATTAACAAAGATATATCTTCTTTTCTATCTCTCAATGGCGGTAAATAAAAAGGTATTACATTCAATCTATAAAATAAATCCTGACGAAAATGACCTTCTCTGACAAGTTTTTTCAAGTTTACATTTGTAGCTGCGATTATTCTTGTATTTATTTTTATTGTTTTGTTATCTCCAATTCTATTAATTTCACGCTCTTCCAACATTCTAAGCAACTTACTTTGAACATCCAGTTTTAAATTTCCTATTTCATCTAAGAAAAGTGTACCATTATGCGCTAATTCGACTTTGCCCATTTTTTGTGCAATAGCATCCGTAAATGCCCCTTTTTCATGTCCAAACAATTCGCTTTCTACAAGATTTTCCGGAATTGAAGCACAATCAACGGTAATAAATGGCTTGTCTTTTCTGGGACCGCTATTATGAATTGCTCTGGCAACTAATTCTTTTCCAGTACCGCTTTCTCCGGTAATTAAAGCTGTTGAATTGTTATCTTTTAATTCAGAAATCATATTGAACAAATTAATCATTTCCTGGCTTTTTCCAATCATGTTTTCATATATATAATTTTTAAGTTCTGCTTTCAAATAGATTATCTCTTTTGTAAAACTCTGTTTTTCCAAAGCTTTTTTTATGGTTGCCAATAAGTCATCTATATCAAACGGTTTTGATATATAATCATATGCACCCATTTTCATCGCCTGAATAGCCGTGCGAATTGTTCTTACCGCTGTTATCATAATTATTTCAATACCTGATATTTCCTTGATTTTTTTTAAAACTTCCAACCCATCCATATCGGGCATAAGAACATCCAGAAGCACCAAATTAACAGCCTCTTTCTTTAATATTTTCAATGCTTCCGCACCACTATTAGAAGCTAATATGTTATATTTATCCTCCAATAATACCTTATAGGATTCTATCATATTTATTTCATCATCAATTATTAAGATTGTCGGTTTTATTTCTTTATTATTTTTATCATTTCTTTTCATAACAAACTACCCCCGCTTATTACAATTCTTTTCTGCAAACCGCTATCGTTCTACGAGAAATATCAATATTGTGCCTGTCTTTAAGTATACATTTAATTTGAAAATCCGTCAAGCTATTTTTTGTATTTTCAATTATTTCTTTTATTATCCTTTTTCTTACATCCTTTTCGCTCTGAAACAAAAATTTGATGGGAATCTCAATATTTTGAGGTGTTTCAATGCTTCTATTTAAAATTGCCCTGCTTACCAGACTTTCATCTTGCATTATATTTTTTGCAATTTCCCTTTGTGTAAGCGGTATTATATCCGATATATTACCTGATTGAAAATATTTTTCCTGTTTTATTATTAACTGATTTAAAATTTGAAATATAATAAATTTTTTATTGTTTATAAGTTCCAATTTTTTTACCAACTCTTTTATGCCTTTTAATTCTTTCTCATCAAATATTCCCAATTCCCTGATTCTCTTCAATTTATTATAATTGATTATGTATTTTCCTTTGAAATATGTCGGAGAAAGAAAATTAATTATAAACTTAGCCTTTTTATCTTTCTCAATCTTTGCAATCTTATAATAGCGAAATCCGGTAATATTTTTATTGTCTGGTCGATAATAAAATTCATCAAATATCACCAACTCATCCACTATTTTTATGACTTTTTTTACCAATTCTTCAGATATTTCGCATATCCTGCTTATATTTTCAACAGAATTTTCCACATTTTCATATAAAAAATATTTTTTAAATTTTTCTGCTCCTATTTTTTTAATTATTGCAACCGCTTCTCTATGCTCGTTTAAGAATCTTTCTATATCGACAGTTGATTTATCTATATCCATCTCACTGCAGAGTTCAAGAAATCGCATTGAAAAATCTGTTCTAGGAAATCTGTTATAACTAATTATTTTTTGATTTTCAAAATTAAGTAATACTAATTTTTTAAACAAAGAATCATCTTCAATTTCTTTCACTAATTCAGCAAATTTGACTTCAGATAGCCCGATTATCTCAGCTTGTATAATTTTGTTTACAATCCTGAATTTTTGTTTGGTGCTAAATGTTTGCCTTATTCTCATTTCCATAAGATTTTAGGAGCGCAGTCCTGCTTGCCCGCCAATGTTTCAGTGGAGGGCCCGTCCCATCTTTATTTGGGACTGGCTGCAGGATGAAGCTCTATCCCGATAACAATCGGGATTATATAGTTTACCTTAAGATTCTAGGAGCGAAATCCTGCCCGAAGAGCATTCACTAGTGCCTTTATAAACGTGGTCTTCTGGCTGCAGGATGAACACTGTTATTTATTTTGTGCAACATTATACATATTAAATAAAAAAATCGCCATTTTTACAAGCGATTTTTTTATTTTTTTAACTTGTCCCGAACCCGAGCGAAGCGAGCGGTTTGGGGTTACTCGCTTTCTCTTTTTGAGTACCAGATGGCACCAATTACAACCAATGTTGCAATAACTACTATAACTGTTAATGCAGGTGTAAACTTATTATATTGAATTATTATCGGAGCAGCTAATAATGAAACTAAATTAATGACTTTTATCAAAGGATTTAATGCCGGACCGGCTGTGTCTTTCAACGGATCACCGACAGTATCACCTACGACCGCTGCTTTATGATTTTCTGAACCTTTCCCGCCGTATTGTCCATCTTCAATTAATTTTTTAGCATTGTCCCATGCACCACCGGCATTTGCCATAAATACAGCTAACAACTGACCTGATACGATTACACCTGCCAAAAATCCGCCGAGCGCTTCTACCTGTAAAACCAAGCCGACAATTATAGGCGTTAGAACCGCCATTAAAGCTAAACCGATTAATTCTTTTTGCGATGCCTTAGTGCATATTCCAACCACCTGTTTGTAATCCGGCTGTACTTTGCCTTCCATTAAGCCAGGAATCTTGAATTGGCAACGTACCTCGGTAACGATAAGCGAAGCTGCCCTTGATACCGCATTTATTGTTATTGAAGAGAATAGCCATGGAACCGCAGCACCTATTAATAAACCGATAAATACCGTTGGTTCAGAAATCCTGATACCGACAGTTAGTAACTGTTTTATTGATTCCATTCCCATTTGTGCCTGTACCTTTGAAACATCAGTTAAATACGAACCAAAAAGTGACACCGCCGCTATAACTGCAGAACCAATTGCAATACCTTTTGTAATAGCTTTTGTTGTGTTACCAACCGCATCCAAATCCGCCATTATTTGTCTGGATTTCTTATCCATACCTGACATTTCGCCAATTCCATTAGCATTATCTGCAATAGGACCGAACGAGTCCATAGCTACATTGTTACCTGTTAATGTCAACATCCCGATACCAGTCATAGCCACACCGTAAAGTACATATGATACCGGCTGTCCCCAGTAAATTAATACGGACGACAAAATAGTTGCAGCAATAACTAAGATAGACCATACGGTTGATTCAAATCCAACCGAGAGTCCGGAAAGTATAAGTGTTGCAGCACCTGTATTGGAAGATTTTGCAATATCCTTAACAGGTTTATGTTCCGTATGAGTAAAATATTTAGTTAGTTCATCAATTACTATTGCTAAAATAATACCTACGCCCACCGATAAGAATGCCCGCCATTCGTTCATGTAGTAATGGGCTATTACTGCAAATGCTATCAAACAAAGTGCCGCTGATGTATAAAAACCTTTATTTATAGCAGATAATGCATTGCCTCGTTCCTGCCCCTCTTTTCCCTTTACTAAATATGTTCCGACTATTGATGATAAAACACCTATGCCTCGAACCATTAATGGAAATATAATCCATTTAATCTCGCCGGTAAGAGCTACAAGAGACAGTCCTAAGATTATTCCGGATACTATTGTAACCTCATAACTTTCAAATATATCGGCTGCCATACCCGCACAGTCACCGACGTTATCACCGACTAAATCGGCAATTACTGCCGCGTTACGCGGATCGTCTTCAGGAATACCTGCTTCAACCTTGCCAACCAAATCAGCACCTACATCCGCCGCTTTAGTATATATTCCACCACCAACACGCATAAATAATGCCAATAAAGTCCCGCCGAAACCGAAACCTAAAAGCGCATCAGGAGCGGCTTTCTGAAAATACATGAATATGATTGTTCCACCTAATAATCCCAACCCGTCCGTAAGCATTCCGGTTATGGTACCGGACCTATATGCTATTTTAAGCGCCTTATCGAAACTTGTGCGTGCAGCAGAAGCTACCCTTACATTGCCCTGAACCGCCATTCTCATTCCGAACTGACCAACCATCAGGGAAAACATAGCACCCATTATAAACGCTATCGCTCTGCCCAAGCCTATTATAATTTTCACTTGTTCCGGTGTTTTACCTTCAAACCTTTCAAGGGCTTCAACTGATGGAGGAACTATATAAACACTTAAAAATAACGCAACTGTTAGAATAACAATTAAAGGAATGATTGTCCTGAGCTGACGACCTAAATAAGCATCAGCACCAGTTCTAATAGCATTCCATACTTCCTGCATTTTTTCTGTTCCCTTATCTTCAACCATTATTTGTTGTCTTAAATATAAAGCATATATAAGACCTACAACAGCAATGCCTAATACAACCCATAAGGAAACCATTTCAAAAAGTGTGCCGGCAATCATTCTAAACTCCCCCCTTAAAACGACAATTAAAAGTTAAAAGTTCAAAGTTATAATTAAGTCTTTTATATTTTAATTTATACTTTTAATTTTAACTTGTCTCTTACATTAAACTTAATAATTATAGAATATTTTTACTTTTAAGTCAATAAAATTAATGCTCTTTTAGATTATTTTTAGGATAGTTTCTGTAACCTGCTCTACGGCTTTTTTCACTTCTTTTGAAATGCATTCACCGAATTTTAATGTCTTGGGTTGGATACCAATCATTACTATTTCGCTTTTCAAAGATTGAAGAAGATAATCAACCAGCATTTTAAGAGGAAGTTTATGTGTGGAAAATGACATTCCACCTATCTCCTCATAATTAATTAACATAATAGAACCTGCTTTTTGACCAGCATCTGCAGAATCGATTATGATAATATGGGTGGGATTATATTTTATTATTTCACTTGTGAGATTTTCAGGTGCGGTATAACCTATAAATACTTTGATTTTTGAATTTTCTTTGTTTTTGATTTCTTTTTCTAAATTTTTAGCAATTAGTATACCGGCAACGTCATCACACCTTAGTTCCGACCCTACACCCAGTACGGCGACTTTGGCTGCGTTATTAAGTCTCTTTTTTAATTCCGTCTTCAGATTGAGCATGAAATATCTCTTTTAGTTTCTTTTTATCTAACTGGGCTAATTCAAATTCGCCGGTTGATTCCAATGCCTTTTTAAGACAAGAATCTACGCATTGTGCACAATATATGCATTTATCAAGACGAATTTCACATTCAAATTTTTTTTCGCCGACTTTAGTAATCGTTATTGCATTGCTTGGACAATCACGGACACAAAGCTTGCAACCGATACATTTTTCAGGATAGAATTTTATTTTTCCTCTGAAATTTTCAGGCATTTCAAATTTTACATATGGATATTTTATTGTGGCAGGTTTTTTTATTAAAGAACTAAGAACCTGTCTTATCATTTTGCCTGGTCTTATCATATTCATTTTACTAAAACAGCTCCGAGAATAATATTAATTAATAACTGCAAAAAACTTATTGGTGCTATATATTTCCAGCAAAAATTAACCATCTGGTCTATCCGTAATCTCGCAAAAACAGTTCTTAACAGTGAAATCAATGCAACGATAAACAATACCTTTATGATAAATAAAGAAAAACCGAGTATTGGACTAAGTCCTAAACCAAACGGCAAAAATACCGCTGCTAATAATGCTGCACATACGACTGTTTCTATATCAATTGCTAATCTGAAAAAAGCTAATAGCATTCCACTGTATTCGGTGAAACTGCCTGCAACAATTTCTGTCTCAGCTTCCGGTATATCAAACGGTACTTTTTCAAGCTTACCTAACAATACTATTACCGCAACACCAAAACCGATAAGGTTAAACAGCCAGTATCCGGGATGCTGGTTATAAAATTCGGCCATTTTACTTAATGACCATGTTCCAGCAAGCAATGCGGGCGATAATACCACGATAAATAACGGAACTTCATATGCAAAAAACTGCGTCAATGCACGTATTGCTCCAATCATTGAAAATAACGATTTCGAATACCAACCGGCAAGGAAAAACGTGAGTGTTGGAATACTCAATAAATAAAGTACAATGATTATATCGCCATTGAATGAAAATATCGCTTCTGTTCCCCAAATAGGAATATATAAAATCGTTGCTACAACAGATGTAAGTGCAAAGAACGGCAGCAATTTAAATATTAATTTTTCGGCTTTATCGGGTATTATAGTTTCTTTAGCAAGTAGTTTAATAAAATCGGCAAGCGGCTGGAACCATGGTGGTCCTACTCGGTTTTGTAACCTCGCATATAATTTTCTATCAACAAATTCGACAGCTAAGCCGAATACCGCTAAAAATAGAAATCCAGGAAATATTAAAATATAAAATAATGCCGTTGCCATATCATTTAAATCCTTTTTAGAGATACCTCTGTTACTTTGTCATGCCCGAAATTTGTTATCGGGCATCTTGCCCTCGGAGTTCGGACCTATCGGACTGAACGAGAAAGCAATCCCGCAAAATGCGGACACGCTAACTCTGGATTCCTGCTAACACCCGCAGGAATGACGATCATCTTTTATGTCCCTACTAACCGCGAATATTTTAATTTAGAATCCTATTCCTCTTTTTTTATACCATTCAATGCTGTATTTTCTTAAGGATTCCCAATCCATAATTTTTGATTTGTTTGATTTCTTGTCTTTAATTAATAATGTTCTGTCGGTACACGAAAAACAAGGGTCTATAGCAGCGACTATTATAGGTAAATCAGCAAGATTATAATTCTCAAGCATTTTTAGTACCGGTTTAATATTTGCTAACGTCGGTGCTCTGACCTTTACTCTTTCAGGTTTCTCCGTTCCATTAGATTTCACATAATGCACATCTTCGCCTCGTGGCGCCTCATAACGACCAAATGCTTCTCCTGCAGGTATTTTCCTAGGAACTTTTACAGTAATGGGTCCCTCAGTCATATTCTGAACTGACTGCCTTATTATACTATATGCTTCCATTAATTCAAGCACACGAACCAATGTACGCCCGTAAACATCATTATGATTATCAACAATTACTTTAAATGTAACTTTATCATATGCTGCGTAAGGGTCATCGCGTCTGGTATCACTATCAATCCCTGATGCACGACCTGTAGGTCCTATGGCACCTGTTAATACGGCATCCTCATGAGACAATTTACCAACATTCAATAATCTATTCATCAAAGTCGTTTCCTGGGTTGCAACCTGAATATAATATTTGGTTCTCTCTTCAAGTGCGTCTACCGAAGTTAAAATTTCCTTTAAAAGCTCTTGAGAAATATCGCGTCTTACACCACCAATCGTATTTATTCCGTAATTTACACGATTGCCTGTTACTTTTTTTAAAATCATCATTACTATTTCTCTATCACGCCATGTGTACATAAACAGAGTGTCAAATCCTATTTCATGTCCTGCAACACCCAACCAAAGCAGATGGCTATGAATACGTTCCAACTCTGCAACGATTGTACGAATATATTTTGCACGTTCAGGAATCTCAACACCTGCAATCTCTTCTACAGTTTGTACAAAACAGGTGGAATGAGAATGCGAACAGATACCGCAAACCCGTTCAAGTATATATATATCTTGTATATAAGTTCTTTCTTCACATGCTTTTTCTATACCGCGATGATTATAGCCCAACCTTAAATTAACATCTACAATTTTTTCACCTTCAAGCGTCACACTGAAACTTTCGGGTTCTTTAAGTGCAGGGTGTTGCGGACCTATAGGTATTATTACCTTTCCCATTTATTTCTTCTCCATTTTCTGATTTAGATTTTCCGGTTTCCAATCTTTTCTAAGCGGGTATTCGTCTATCGGCCAATTATCTGGCAATGGATAACGTGCACCCGACGGTAATCCTTCAACTTTTATACCGAATAAATCAACAATTTCACGCTCATACATAATTGCACCCGGAAAATAATTTATTACTGTTTTTATTATAGGATTTGCTTTGGGCACGTTTATTTTTAGATTTAATACAATACCGTCTTTCCTTGCTAAATGATATATGAGCCCAAATGTGGCTCCTTCATCAAGCCCGGTTATTGTACATAGCATTTCGAACCCAGTATTTTTAATAAGATGTTTAAATACTTCGTCAAAATTTTCATATGGGACATCTACAAAAATCCGTCTTACACGTTGCACACGTATTTTTCCATCAAGATAACTAAAATTTTTTATAATTTCCTGTTTAATTTCTTCTTCTTTAATCATAAATAAATCCTTATTTTTTCTATTTCTAAAATTTTACTCCAAAACTCAATCTATGCGTATTACCTAAATCACCGTATGGTACAAAAGCATAATCAGTTGAGAACTTGTTTATTTTTAAACCTAATCCCCCGCCAATGCCTTTGAAGTTAGATATGCTTGATATCGTTTCCGGATTAACTGATTTTAAGTATCCAAGTCGTAACGCAAGTAGACTTATCGGTGTTACTTCTGTTCCAAGCAATATCTCTGTTTTGTTATCATATACCTTTCTTTTTATATCTAAAGCAAAAGTTATTGCTCTTTTTAATGTGTATCCTAATCCAATTGTTGCCGTTAATGGTAAATTGTATCCTTCTTGTATAAATGTCATTTTTGGACCGATGTTTTGAAATGATAAACCTAATTTTAGATTATTTATGCTTGTGTCATATTGTGTTCCTATATCTACTGCTACCCCTGTTGCGCTTTCACTTTCTATCTTCTGTTGGATTATTTTAATGTTTGTGCCGATAGAGACGGGATTCTTCGTTTCACTCAGAATGACAGTACTGTATGATAATGTTGTTGCGACATCATAAGCATTAAACGAGCCTGTTCTTTGTCTGTTTTCATCCCTACCTTCTATTGAATCTTGCGATAGATAAATAACACTTAAACCCATTGTACCATTTAATGTAGGTCTTGTAAACGCTAAAAAGTCATGCTTTATATCTGATATCCATTCTGTATGCTGTCCCATTAGTTGACTTTCTTTTACTTGCGATAACCCTGCAGGATTATAGTTTATTGCACTAACATCATTTGCTACTCCAACGTATGCGCTCCCCATAGATATCGCTCTTGCGGAAGTACCAATACTTAAAAACGATGCACCGGTGTTTGAGGCAGAGAGAAAGGTAGAAATGTAAAAAGGTAAAGCGAAGAACGTAACTGCAAATACTAAAATCTTTTTTTTCATAAATTCCCTCTAGTTTATTTTATGATTCCAATTTTACCTATTGCTTTTATTTCTTTTGCTCCTTCTTTTAATGCTTTAACTATATAAACATAAACACCGCTAGCTATATTTGATATATCCCACGCATATTCATATGCATATTTATTTTCCCATATTACATTAGGCATACCTATCATTTCTGTTGAATGAACAATTTGTCCTGCTGTATCGTAAATATCAAAATTTACTTTATCAGCAATTCCACATTCTATATGTATTTTTGGAGTTTTACCATTTTTTGCAGGATTCGGATAAGAATATACTTCGCCTTGTTTAAATGTAATATCCGGAGCAAATTTACTTGTTGCTAAAAGACCAGCTGTGTTCGGAAATGCTTCCGGCGGATACGCCGCTCCTATGTAATATGCAATATAATCATATGATATTTTTGTCTGAGCATAACCACCTGTACTAATTGCAGCCCAAAGAGCATCATAATACCAGTTCCCTGCTCCACTTCCAGATAATCTTTGTATACCATCTATATATAAAGTTATCCACTTATTTGCTTCTACTGTTATGCGATATATATGAAAACCATCTGTTGTATTCATATAATAAGTTTGTGTTGGATACCAATTGTTAAAATTAAGTTCTACCCGATTTGGATATATATAAATCGGTGCATGAACATTTATATCAGGTATAGGATTTGATACTGAGTAGTCAGCCATCCCACCATAAATCCCTTGTATATATTTCAAGCTCCACTCTAATGTCAGTGGCAATGTTGCTAAATTATCGTCTTTCCAATAAAAACTCCAATTTTTAATAGGATCACTCTCAGTTGTACTTACTGTATTTATACCTTTTACTGTAGTAATGTCTTGTTTTACTACAGATGCTCTTATATTCCCAGTATATGTAAATCCTGCATCTTCAAATACTTTATTTCCACTATAATAAAATGTCCAAGGACACGTTTTTATAGTTGCTTGGAAATTTTCTTCGTTTATATATTCAATTCTACTTATTTTTTTAACTGAAGTTATTTTTACTGAACCTGTCCCTGTAAATGTATTATTTTCCGAAAGAGTATGTGTTATAGACCATACTATTCCTTGTGGAGTTACTTGAGAGGTTTTTGCAAATATTCCTTTGTCAGAACCATTATCAATTCCACTAAAATCTACTCTGACATCGTCGACAGTGTCACTTAGTGTCACTTCTAAATGCAATGTATTATTAATCCAATTATTCCAATAGGTATTAGTCGTATCTAAATTCTTTACTGTATTAGTGGTTCCATTTGCTGGAGTTGTATCATAAATTATACGAAATTGTGGAACATATTTTGCTGAAAAACTATATGTTTTAGATGTTTCTCTCGTAAGTAAATTACTCGGTATAAGATATATTTCTTTAATTTCAGTTGATTGAGGATTAGTCCGTGTTATACCAATTGAAAATACTGATTGTGTTGAGAAATCATAAACAACTTTTTGATTATTCTGCTGAATCGCTACTACTTTAATACCCCAACTACCCGGACTCCCTGCCTTGAAACCAAGAACAACATTTGTTGGTTTATTAACTAAACTTGGTTGAATGAATTTTATATAATGAGAAGATAAATTAGCGAGTTTTATTTCCGAACCATCGCTGAATTTATCACTGCTCCCTCCACCACCATTTTTTTCTAAATCACCACTATATATATCAGCAATTTTTATTGCTGGATATTCAGTTGAAACATCATCGCTATAACGGTATTGCGGGTCAACAAACATTGTTGTAGATGATTCGAGGGTAATTGTATTACATATAGTAAATTTAGGAAATTCAGATTCCAAACTTGTGCCTTTTGATACTAAAACTTTATCTATTGCTTTGAGTGCTGTGCTTTCAGTAGCACAAGCAGTCCAAATATCTTTTATACTACCTGCTGTCCAGCTACCAATCTGCCGTTCAGTAAGATATTTACAGAAAATTGATGAACCGTATGGATGTGCTGTCATAGAATCATAATTTAAGGAATTTTCAGGATAATCAAACCAATTGTAATATGTTGGATTAAGATATGCATACTGATACCAATTTATACCATCATATTGTGTAACTTCATCGGACATCCATGTTGCGCTTGCTTCAGACCACCATCGTCCAATTTTCCAATCTGGATCAACTGGATTTCCCAGGTGGTCAAGTTGACCATAATTAATGTAATTATAATCTTGAATAGCGTGAAAAAACTCATGAGCGTCAGTTGCTATACCACCATCCTTTGCTGGTTTGATTGCAAGGTCCAAATTATTATACATAGCAATATGCGATGTTGATGTTTTCGAGTAAACGTTATGAGGAAGTTCATATCCATTAATACCAGGATTTTCTATTCTTACATTAAAAATTTTAACTTTATATGGTATCGGTAAAGATGGATAACCAAGCGTGACAATTTCGTGCTTCCAAGTATTATCTTCGAATCTTTTTGCTATAATTTCAACATAGTCGGGGACACCAGTGCCGTCATTATCTACGGGGGACACTCCATGAATACCTATGGTTGTATATTCAATACTGAAATGTCCATATAAATAAGTTAAATCTAATACTGGTTCTGATAACAATGTAATTTCTCCATTAGCACTATTTAAGCGAATGTACTTCTTAACAATTTCTTTATTATTTGGAGAAAAAGTATTCCAATTAATCAATACTTCTTTCAGGATAGAAGTACCTGATTCTTCAATTACGTTTGATTGAAATTCCTTTGGTAAAGAAATATAATTGAAAACAAATTGAAGTTTGTAAATCAACGAATTTTCATAACTGATTTCCCCATTCACAAAAGCTTTTTCAATAAGATTTATCGAGCTTTTTCGTGCTGCCGATAGAAATGAAAAATTTGAGTATAATAAAATAGTGGTTCCTATCAACAACTTAGCAAACACACCCAAAATTTTTCTATTCATGACTAATATTGCCTTTAATATATTCCTTTATTTGGCTATCCCACTTATATTTTCCATAACTTTCTAATTTAGATATATTTACATTATAGCATTTATCCAAAACACCATGATCAACGACTTGTAAACTAACTTTAAATTTATGAAATTTATATACTTCTCCCATGGGATATTTCATAGTTGGTGACCATATATTTTCTTTTAATACTTTTTCCCACGATTTATCCTTTTGAAGAATACTCTTTTCATTTTTGCCTTTTTTAATATATTCTAATTCCACAACCCCTTCCATGTTAATACTTTTAATTATCAAAGAACTCCCAAACCAATCATCTTTTTTAATATTTAAGAAAGGTAGATTTAAAGGGAACTCGATTGTAAAAGGTAATTTGGAGATTTTATAAATCCGTGGCATAAAAGCAGGTGACCAGGATGTATAGTGAAAAACTACTAAAAAGACATTGCCCATTGGTATATCTTCTTCATTTAGAATATATAATTTTCCATTTTTAAAATATGATGGTGGAACTATCTCGTATTTAATAGGTGGTGGCCATTTTGCGTTTGTATCAATTTGTTCATTGATTTCCAAAAACACAAACTTATCTTTTGGCAAAGGATTAATAAATTCTTTTTTAACAGTAGTTGTGCTTGTCTGTTGAGCAAATGAAAATCCAACCATTGCCAAACTTATGATACAAAAAATAGTAATTATTTTTAAACCAAACTTTTTTATAATTTCCTGCTTAATTTCTTCTTCTTTAATCATACAATCTCTCTACCCCTCTACCTCCGCCGGTTGGCGGATTACCTATCTACCTTTGCATTATTTTTTTGCATCCAAACTACTCAATAATTTTACTACACCGTCTATTATCGCTTGCGGACTTGCCGGACAGCCAGGTATATACGCCGATACCGGTATAACTTTATCTATTCCACCCTGCACATTATAGCAGCCGTCAAATACTCCACCTGAACACGCACATGCCCCAACAGCAACAACAAATTTCGGTTCCGGCATTTGTTCGTATATTCTAACTAATCTGTCCTTGACCAATCTTGTAACGGGTCCGGAACATACAAGCACATCTGCATGACGAGGCGTGCCTTTCAGCAATACACCAAAACGCTCTACATCAAATCGCGGAGTTAATGCTGCCAAAATTTCTATATCACAGGCATTACAGGCGCCGGTATTGAAATGTATAATCCAAGGTGATTTTATTCTCGCCCATGTAATTATTTTTTTTATTGTTTCAGTCGGCATGATTAACTGTCTCTCCTGAATAAAATTAATAACCCGATTACCGCACCTAATAAATACGTAACTGCTATTCCCAGTGATTTTAACGACTCTTTCGGGACGGTTGTTAAAATAAGCGCAACAACATGCATAATAGTAAAGAATAGGGCAAACTGGAAAAACTGGCTATAATCCGGCTGAACCATCGGTACCGGCACATCTTCACCGCAGGCATACGGCTTCCCCTTGCCTATAGAATCCGCGTGTCTTGAGGATAATAATTTTGACAAGAATATTGCCAAAATAAAACTTGCTGCTAATAATATTATAAATGCAATCGGTGGAAATAA
>DMMW01000056.1:33902-44460 GCA_003452965.1 Elusimicrobiota bacterium | reverse complement strand
GCTTCTTATATTTCTTACATCGAGCGAATCTGTCAATTTATATATTCTTATAATTATAGCAGCTGCTACGGCTATAACAAACACTTCTATTACTATAACTATGATTACAAGTGATTGTGCTAATGCAATATTTCCGGTTATATATCCGACTACTATTATAGCTAATGTTACCGCTTTAGTAATAAGCTCTAAGCCCAATAATATTCTAATTAAATTTATCGTCGCAAGAATACAATAAAACCCTGCTATAAGAAGAAGAATTATAAACACTCCGTAGAATAAAAATAAATTTAAACTTATTGTGTTCATTTTTTGTTTGTTTCTTTTTGGACATCCCTAAATAATACAACTATTCCAAACACTCCAACTAATAAAATAATAACCTGACCCAATAAATCCACCTGTCTTAAATCCCAGAGTATTTTTCTTACATTTGTTTCTTGAATTGCCAAAGGAATTTGCAGGGTTGTCGGTTTAATTATAAAAATCAATATAATACCGATTAAAATTAGTAAAATCGGTAAAGCTAAATATTTTTTTATACGTTGTTTTGTTCTTTCATCTATTTCCTTATCGGTCAAAGGTTTTACAAAACTTATAGTGCTTATAAATATCACAGTAATTAAACCGGCGCATATAGATAATTCGAATACTCCGGCAAGCGGTGATTTTAATTTGAACATCAGTATAGTTATCATTACACTTGTCAGAGCTAAACCTATTGCTGCTATCAATAATCTGGTTGATAAAACCGTCATCAACGCTGCTAACATCATTATTACTAAAAGTATTAAATCGTAATTCATTTTAAATTCAGTGCTCAGGATACAGGATACGGTACACAGTTTAAAATCAAAACAATAATTCCTTTAAAACTGTATTCTGTGTACTGTTTACTGTGTACCGCCTATTTCAATATATCTCCGACTGGCATTATTAGTTTCTCCATTATAAAAGGGAAGAATATGCCGACAAGAATAGTTACCGCAGCAAGTATAACTACCGGTATTATCAGTCCTGCTTTCGCTTCTTTAATATTTTCTAATCCACTTGCTATTTTACCAAAAAATACCCTTCTTTGCAAAGATAAGAAGTATGCTAATGTTATTACACTTGCAATCACAGCTACAAAAGCGTAGCCGTAATGCGCTGTTTGCCAAAGAGCAATAACTATTATTAGTTTGCTCCAGAAACCTGCCAAAGGCGGAATACCGCAAATTGAAAGCATTCCTATTATTGAAGTGGTTCCCGTGAAAGGCATTTTCTGTGCTATGCCACCTAATTTATTCATATCCCTTGTTCCCGTTTGTTTTTCTACCGCAGCTGAATTAGCGAATAATTGGGATTTGAATACAGAGTGGTTGAACATATGAAAGACAGCGCCGACTAAGCCTAACATTGTGCCGGTACCTAAACTTAACACTATATAACCCATCTGACTAACGCTTGAAAAAGCAAGCATTCGTTTTATATCATTCTGCCCCAATGCGGCAAGTGCACCGACAAGAATGGAAACTGTGCCAACAATTAATAGAATATTTTTAATTGACTCGTTTCCACCGCCTGTCATAGTCAGCAATCTTATTAACGGATATAAACCTGAAACTTTTATAACAATACCTGAAAGCAGAATTGAAATACTGGTCGGAGCCGAAGAATGCGCATCCGGCAGCCAGCTATGAAACGGAACAAGTCCGCCTTTTGTGAACGCTCCGCATGTAAAAAGACCTATAGCCACAACTAAAATAAAACCGTATGTTGGATTCTTAGAAGCTATATTTATTGCAGTAAATGTGGTATCACCGGAAATTAAAAATAATAACACGATTGATAAAAGCATGAATACAGTCGCAGCTATTGAAAGAATAATATATTTAAACGCGCTTTCGAACCCGGCTTTATCTTTATACAAGCATATCAATATAAATGAAGCAACTGCAACGACTTCAATAAATACATATAATGAGAATATATCGGTTACCAATACTATTCCATTCATACCTGATAGTGCAAGTATTATCAAATTTGCAAAATTAAATTTTTGGGTTTCTTCATGATAAGTATATTGCCCGATCATTAATGATATAAAAGTGACAATGCCAATCATAAGCAACATTACTTTGCTTAACGTATCAGCGGAAAGGTTTAAAATAAAATAATTTCCTAACGGATTGGATAAATTATCCCAGAAACATGTAACAGGAAATACTATAAGGTATATCTGCACTAAAGTTAATAACATACCAAACCAGCAGGCAATTTTATTTATTAAACTGCCTTTAAATAAGTTTAGTAATATAACACTTGTTAATGGAACTAATATAAATAAAGAAATCATAAGAGTCAATTAAAAATTAAAAATGTAAAATTAAAAATTTAGATTTTTATCTATGCCTGCCCGCCTACGACATAGTGGCGGGAACTATCGCACTATCCCACTATCGCACCATCGCACTATCCCACTATCGCACTATTATATAGAGAACTATCAAAATCATGCCACCCAGCGACCATGATAAATATAACGCGGCATCGCCGGTATGAATTTTTCTTATTGTATTAGTAAATACGTAAGTTACTTTAACCGTAAAATTATCTACAATCCAGTCAATTATTCTGTCTATTTTAAAAAGAATAACAACAAATATATTTACGATACCCAGACCTATATTATACGGGTCAAAAAACCTTTTCTCTGCTTTATCATATATTCCCGATAAAACAGGAGCATGATGTATATGATCAACCGCACCTAATCCACTGCCGGATTTCTTAACTCCAAAAATATGGTTCAAGTATGCAGCTATCAATACAACTACCGTTACAATAACAAGCATCATGTTTTCAGGAAATCCCGAAAAATGATGACCTTCTAACCGATGTTCGCCAAGTATCGGTTGAATCAAATTATGGAGTGGCAGTGAATTATATAAACCGAACAATATACACAATGAAGCGATAATTATCATTGGTATCAGCATAGTTATCGGCGCCTCTTTCACATTTTTGTGCCCGTCATTTATTTTACCGAGATATGCAGAATGTCCTAATTTCAAAAATGATGCTGCTGTAAAGAACGAACCTGCAACCGCCATCGCATAAAATATCCAGCCCCTTTCAAGCGCTCCGTCATACACCAATTCTTTAGAGAAAAATCCGTTAAACGGCGGAACCCCAGAAATTGCAGCTGCTGCTACGATAAAACATGCAAATGTAATCGGCATTTTTGCGCCCAGCCCGCCGAGTTTTCTCAAATCGGTTGTGCCTGCCTGTCTTTCAACAGAACCGCCGGTAAGAAACAACGTGCTTTTATACATAGCATGGTTAATCATATGGAACAAGCCGCCGATGATACCTGCCGGTACTGCAGTACCAATACCCAAAACCATATAACCAACCTGGCTAATAGCATGATAAGATAATAATCGTTTATAATCCTTTTGTATCAAAGCCATCATAACCGCAAACAATATTGTTATTCCCCCAACTATCATTAACAACGTACTTATCCAAGAATCCGGAGTAAGACTAAACATCTCCAGAGAAATCCTTGCAAGAAAATAAATCCCTAAAAGCTTTTCAAGTGCCGCTGGCAGAATCGCCATAAAAGGAAGGTTTGCATCTACCGCCGCATCCGGAATCCAGCTATGAAAAGGCATAGAACCCGCTTTTGAAATTGCACCTATCATTAATAATATATAAGCTACGCCGCCTGACGACTGTAACCCAAGTTTAATACCCGACATTGATAACGTTCCAGCAAGATGTGCGGTCAGTCCTATGCCGACCATCATACATAAATCCGAAATACCTACCAACACAACCGCTTTGACCGCCGTTTTATACGCTTGCTTGTTACCTATAGTTATCATTGCAAACAACGTGACAAGCAATCCTTCCCAGAAGAATAACATAACAACAAGATTATCGGCAAGTACCGCTCCGTTCGCCAACGTAAGTGAAACCAATAAATATGCAAAGAACTGATTATAAATTTCTGTTCCTTTCATTGATGTCACCGCATATAAAGAAATCAGGAAACCAAAACCGGCAACCGCAAGAATTATAAAACTACTGAAATGGTCCAACCTCAAAGCAAAATCTATGCCAAAACCCGCCCATGGAAATGACACCATAGCGGTGGTTCTAAATAATTTAATAGTTATAAAAAGATTTATCAACGTTACCAAAAGAACAACAAATCCGGTTATTCCGCGTGCTTTTTTGGGCATCGCCAAAATAAACAAACCCGCTATAAAAGGTAACAATATCAGTATATTAATCATTTAATAATTCCCATCATCTGCTGGACCGTTGACACAACAACATCAGCAGGATATTTTATAAAAATACCGCCTAACAATGAAAGTATTCCAAGAAACGCGACACTGAACAGCATAGTTGCAGAACCTTCTTTTATTGAACTCATTTTCAATTCACCGAAAAATACTATTGAAATAACTCTTAAAAGATATAAAACAGTTAAAACAGCACCGGCAAGGAAAGTAAACGCAATCGCCATCTGTCCGTTATTTATAGCCCCTGTAATAACTAAATATTTACTGAAAAATCCGCCAAACGGTGGAATCCCCATTACTGAAAATGAGCAAAATAAAAACGCTAACAAGGTTATAGGCATTACTTTACCAAGCCCGCCCATTTTTGTAATATCTTTTGTGTGCGTATTCTGTTCAACTATACCTGCACACAAAAACAAACCGCCTTTTGCCAGCCCATGCATCAATATATATAGTAAGCCGCCTGCTATTCCAATTTCATTTCCAGTTGCCAAACCAAGAAAAATGAAACCAATTTGGCTAATAGTAGAATATGCAATAATTCTTTTTAAATCGGTTTCTTTTAATGCTGCAGCTCCCGAAACAAGCATACTTGCCCCCGCAATTACCGGAACAACCGTATGCCACACTACATCTAACGTCATTGTCGAAATAAACAATCTTGCGAAAACATAAACACCTATCTTAACAAGCACCGCAGCATGAAGCAGTGCGGTAACAGGTGAAGGTGCAACACCCGCATCGGGTAACCACGTATGAAACGGCAAAGTTGCCGACTTTGAAAGAATACCAAACAAAATAAGCATTACCACGATATTTGAAACCGGATTATTCTGCAAGTTATTCTTTATATCCAAAAGATTGAAAGAACCTGTTTGGGTATATAACATAACAAAACCGATAAGCATAATCAAAGCACCGAAAACAGTAATCAAAAATGCCTTATCGGCACGCAGAACAAACGCTTTCTCCCTGAAAAATCCAATCAATCTCCAAGAAGCTATACTTGTGATTTCCCAAAACAAAAATAAAAATATTAAATTTCCTGAAAAAATAAGCCCCATCATTGAACCAAGAAACAAAACCACCATAAAGTAATATTCGTTTCTATTTTCATAATGGCTTATATACCCGAAAGAATACAAAACTATAATTGCTCCAACCAGAGATGATGCGATTGCCATAAATATAGCAAGCATATCTGCATGAAGCACAAAATCAATGCTCATTAACAAAGGATAGTTGATTGTTATGGATTGACCAGAAATAATTATTGGTAATAACTTTACCGAAAAGATTAGCGATACTGCAACAAGTAGTAAGGCAAGCAGATTTCTTGCTTTTTCCGAAAAGGTTCCTATTACTGGCAGAACGAATGAACCCAGAACCGGAACAAAAACTATACAAAAAAGTAAAATTTCATTACTCATAGCTTTTTAAAAAACGACAAGTTAGTATTTTACAAAATTAAATATTTTTGTCAAGCCTTTTTTTTGCGTCCCCTACTGGAGACGTAAAAAAATAGTCCGCCGAAGATATGTCAGCAATATGGCGAATAGCCATTGATTATTGATGACATGTCTATCGTAGACGAATAAACATCACGTCCCCAACTATATGCCCAAAAAAAATAATCCTGAGCGAAGTCGAAGGAACCAATATTTTATCTTTTGATTTATATATAAATTTTTTAACCCACCTAAATGCGAACGCCACATCCGATTTCATCGGCTTCGCAATGACAACAAGATAAGTAGAATTTCACTTGCCCGGTTAATTATTATTAGGGTGAAGGCGGATTAAAGGCGGTTCCAAAAATATGAATAGCTACCTGTTCATTAATTCTGGTTTTTTTATTGAATATCTATACTTTCATTCCACCACTTTTCAAAAGGCGGCTTATTCGATGTTTTCTTTATTTCACTATATTGCCCTCTTGCTAATGTATCTGTTGATGGAATATTATAGCAAGTGGCAGTAGAAATCAGTAAAAGCATATGGATTAGCACGACGTAATCCACCCCAACTTGAAATCACAATTTGTGATTTCAAGTTTTTAAACTCTTTATCGTTTAGTTGAAACATAAAATCATTAGGGAAGCGTTCTATGTTTCTCTTTACAGTCTGAACCAAGACACGAGGTTCCACTCCATAAAGTTTTGCTAAATCAACACTTAGCATGACTTTCTGTCCCCTGATTAATAGTATTTTATTTTCTATATTTATTGACGGAGCATTGACTATCAAATTTTTATTTTTCATATAGTTCAATTATACTTTTATACAGATAAAAATCAAGAAATTTTTGTTAAATTGTTGCCTTAGGTAAAGAGATAATTACGCGCTTATTTAATTCTCTTGAGAAGTTTTAAAACAGATTTGTTGTTATAACACCCGCCACATCCCGATCCCGCTTCGGGCTTTAGCGGGTTTAAATTCACACTCTTGACAGTAATAAAGTTATTTGATAATATTACTAAAACAGCGTATAGGGAATAGTTCATAGTTTAAAGTTCATTGTTCATAAAAGAATAGTGAAGTTTAATTCTAACCCCTAATCTCTAATCTCTGACTCTCTATGACAGACTTTTTTATATCAATTTACAGGTTATTTAAAACCTTTTTTACAAAAAGAATCTTTTCTATTTTTAATTCTTTTGAAGATGTACGTTACCTTTTCTTTTTTTCGGTTAAATCATTTTTCAAAAGAGAAGAAAAAGGAAGTTCAATTATAAATAAAATAATTAAAAATCAAATTTATTTCACCGGTGTTCAATCATTTTTTCTGGTTAGCGTGGTTTCACTTATGCTTGGTGCGGTTGTTGTTGTTCAAAGTGTTACACAGCTGTCAAAAATTAATGCGGAAGCGTATATCGGCAAGATTCTACTTTTGGTTATTGTAAGGGAACTTGGACCTATTTTTACGGCACTTATTGTTATCGGACGTTCCGCGAGTGCTATAGCAACTGAAATCGGAAATATGTCAATAGCTAAAGAAATTGAAGCTTTAGATTCCTTGGGAGTTGACCCTTTAAGATATATTCTGATTCCACGGTTATGGGGTGTTACGGTTTCTTTGGTCTTATTAACGGTTTATTTTAACGTTATAGGTATTTCAGGCGGATTCTTAGCTGCAAAACTAACATTATCTTCTTCGTTTTCGGTTTTATTTAATAATCTTATGAACACAATTACGAGTATTGATGTTGTTGTTGCATTTTTGAAGAGTCTTGGATTCGGCATTATTATAGCAATTATTTCGGTTTATGAGGGATTTAAAGTGCGGATTTCTTTGACCGAAGTTCCTCAAGCAGCAACGAAAGCAGTAGTTAATTCGCTTTTATATTCGTTTTTTTTCAACAGCATCCTTACGGTGTTATTCTACATATGAGTAACAAGTAACAGGTAATGAGTAACGAGTAACGAGTAGAAGGTAGATAGGTTGACGTATAATGAATGGAAAAAACCTAATTCTAATCCCTATACGCTAACCTCTATACGATGCATTTTATGGAAGAGATAATTAAAATAAATAATGTTCAGTTTAACAAACCCGATAACAATAAATTAGTTCTCGATGGAATAACAATTTCCTTTTTTGAAAATGAAATAGTTTCTATTTTAGGTCCAAGCGGATGCGGCAAGTCTGTTCTTCTTAAAGTAGCGGCAGGATTGCTTGAACCGATATCGGGTGAAGTAATTGTTAGAGATTTTAATTTGACAAAATCGCACCGAAATGAACTTTTTGCATTTAAAGAACAAACGGGGTTCGTTTTCCAGGAAATTGCTTTGATAAGCAACCTTAATATTTTTGATAATATTGCCCTAAAATTGAGATATCATACAAAATTAACTGAAAATGAAATTTTTGACAAAATTAATTTTTGGCTTGAGAAAATGGATTTAATTCAATCTATGTATGCTTTTCCCGCAGAATTGAGTATAAGCCAAAAAAGGATGCTCGGGCTCGTAAGAGCTGTGATTGGTTCACCAAGATATGTTTTTTTGGATGAACCAACCGGCAATTTGGATTCTTATCATGCAAATTTAGTGACACAGGTTATAAAACAACTTAAAAAAGAAAATACTACAGTTATTATTGTAACTAATCAAGTAAAATGGGCATCTAATATATCAGACAGATTAATTGTAATGGCGGATGGAAAAATAGAATTTGCGGGTAAATACGAACATATGTTTTCTGATGACAACAAAAAGATAAAAAATATTATTGACAATATCGGAGGAGAGAATGTTATCTAAGGCGAGCAAGACCGAAAAAATCACAAATTTTTTTATTATATGGGGCATTATTTGCATTTTGTCAATAGTAGTTCTTATAGGACGCGGAAAAAGATGGTTCAGCAACAGTTTTTCATATTATTCAATTTTTAAAAAAGGTGACGGATTAAGTAAGGGTATGCTTGTTTATATGAACGGCGTGCCAATCGGTTCTTTGACAAGTTATAAATTGGATGGCAATAATAACATTGCTCTTAAAATATCCGTTTTTGAAGAACATGGTAGAAGAATAAGAAAAGGATCCGTTTTAAGATTGGTTTCTCCGCTTTTGGGTTCTAAAATTCTTGAGATAGTACCAGGTAGTGTAAATGATCCGCAATTAGCAAATACAAGTTACATAACTCCTTATGATTCAGACGAAGGCAAAAGAATATTATTGGGAAAAATGAGCGAAATGCCTGTATCCACAGCGGAAAATATAATGTCAAATATTTCCAATATGGTTGAAAGATTGAACGATCCAAGCGGACCGCTATTTTCCAATTTGGAAAATTTTAAAATAATAACAAATAATATCAGTAAAATAAGCGATAAACTTTTAACCAATCAGGAAAAAATAGATAATATTTTTAAATATGCAGAAGATACAACTCAAAATATTGATATAATTACAAGGTCATTAAGACAATCATCATTTTTTAAAGATAAAAATACTAAAAAGGAAAAATCTTCAATTGATTTGAACGAGTCGTATGACCCGTATAAAAAAAGCAAGTAGAAATTAAAAGTTAAAAGTTAAAATAAAGACTTAATTATAGCCTATAACCTTTAACTTATAACCTTATTTTTTAGGTGGTAACTTATGAAAAAAAATATTTTTTTTGCGGTTTTGTTAAGTTCGGTTTTTATGCTAGGTTGTATTCCAAAAATTGATATCAAAGAAACCAGCAGAAGCCAGGAAGCCGATGATTACATAGAAAAAGGTAAAATGTCATTTGCTCTTGGTGATTATGATTCTTCATTAAAATCTTTTCGGAAGGCGCTTGAAATCAACCAGGCTTTAGACAACCAACCAGGAATTGCAATAGCATATAATAATTTAGGTTCTGCTCTTCTTGCTTTATGCAAAATAGAAGAATCAGAAATCGCTTTTCAGAAATCTTTAGAAATTAACCGTAAACTAAAGCTATCTGAAGAAATAATTACTAATTTGAACAATCTTGGTCGTCTTTATACTCAGAAAACCGATTATGAAAAAGCTATAGATATATATACCGAATCGCTTCTAATCAGCAAAAAACAGAAAAAAAAGGAGCAGACTGCAATTATATATAATAATCTTGGGTTATGTCAGTTAAATCAGAATAAACTTGAAGAGGCACGGAAATTTTTTAATAACGCATCTTATATAAATCGTAATGAAGCAAATAGGCAAGGTTTTGCAGTTAATTTATTAAATTTAGGAAATATATCGCAAAAAGAAAAGAATTATGAAAATGCTCTTGATTACTATAATCAGGCATTGAATATACATAAACAACTTGAAGATTCGCATAAGATTGCTATAGATTTGAATATTATAGGTTCGCTATTTGAAGAAATGAAACGCTATCAGGAATCTTTAGATTATTATCAGCGAGCTTATGATATTAATGAAAAACTTGCTGCAAAAGATAGAATGAAAGTAGATTTGCAAAATATTATTCGTGTTGCAAATATATTGAATAAAAAAGAACTCGTTCAAAGTTCTCAGGAAATACTAAAGTCACTGGAATAATAACTAGAATACAGGATACCCGCCACTAATCCGCCAACCGGCGGAGTAGGCGGGCAGGATACAGTAGTGGCGGGGTCTCCCCGCCTGTTGCCGACCTTGCCCGGCTATAGAAGGCAGGATATAGATACAAGTTAAAAGTAATAATTTTAAAAACTGAATCCTGTGCACTGTATTCTGTTTACTGCCATTATATTAGGGCTTACTGAAAAATGCTAATAAAAACGAAATAGCGACGGTAATT
>DMMW01000056.1:0-33741 GCA_003452965.1 Elusimicrobiota bacterium | reverse complement strand
ACATATGAATTTTTCAGTAAGCCATAGGGGATGCTGCCTGCCTGCCGAAGTTCCTTGGGAACGTAGGCATGGAGTTTTTCAGCAGACCCTATATTACTGCTAAAATTATAAACGCTAATACTGCTAATGTTATACCGATATATGCTCCCAGCGATAAAATTTCATTTAATATGAAATAACCGAGAATATTTGAAAGTACTATTGATACTGCTCCAAACAAAGCCATTGACTTTCCCAATTCTGTCGATGTAAATACATATAACTGGCCGAAACTTGCAATTATTTTGAGTAACACATAAAGCCCAAACCATAATGAAATAAATGTTGTTAATGTAAAACTGTATTTCCGCATATATGACCGACCCAACAAATCCGTTACAGTATATAACGTCTGAGTCCCTACTAAAATAACAATAGTCCAATTCATGATAATCTCCCGAAGGTTCGCTTAACCCCCTGCGAACCGTAGGTCTCGCCAGTGGTTTCTTATCCGCCAACGACTTAGTGGCGGAAATGGCGGACTGTTTTATCAATAACATTCTTTAACGGTAGATTATAGAAAAGTTTTATAGATACGTCAAGTGATAAAATATGTTTCTTAGAAGTTGTGTTGTTTTACATCCAACATATTCTGGGGTTAAAAACTTTCATCCGTGGTCTTCTGGCTGCAGGATGAAGCTCTATCCCGATAACAATCGGGATTATATAGTTTACCTTAAGATTCTGGAGCGCAGGCCTGCTTGCCCGCCCCCACCACTAAACCGTTGGTGGGCAAGAAAGAATCAGTGGCGGAAGTGGAGGGCCCGTCCCCCCGACTTTTTGTGGGACTGGCTGCAGGATGAAGCTCTATCCCGATAACAATCGGGATTATATAGTTTACCTTAAGATTCTGGAGCGAAATCCTGCCCGAAGACCATTCACTATCGTTTTTATGAATGTGGTCTTCTGGCTGCAGGATAAACTATTTAGATTCTTTATTGAATGTTATTTTTATATCTTTTTTTATTTGCCCTATCTTACTACAATATGCAATAATGGTTAATGTATCGGAATCATTTATATCAGGAATTAAATAACTCACTTCTTGTTCGGTATTATTATCTTGCCTGCTGAGTTTATGAACAAGAATCTCTTTGTTGTTTTTCTTAATTTTTATTTCTTTTATGTAATGCTTATCCGAATCGGCAACACTATGTAAAATAATTGCTTTTAATATTTTCGCTTCATAATCAAAATTTAATTTTATTTCGGAAGGTGAATGAGCATAAGAAAAAGAACCTATCAACGTAAAAACAAACACTAACAATACTGTGACTAACTTATTCATAACTGTCCTCCTGATATAATAGAATTTTTTTATGTCGCTTTTCTATTTCCATGATTGTAAGACCTTTATCAAATTTTCCGTCTGAAATCCTTTTTCAGTAGCAAAATTAATCAATTGATTATAAGTTTTATCGTCTAATTCCAGAGTTCTGCTTAAAAACCATAAATACTTTTTAGTGTTGCTGGTAACCACAGCATATTTATAATCCTTATCAAGTAAAATTATCTTATAATTTGCGGAAAATGGCCAGAAGAAACTGACTTTCAATACACCTGATACTCTTGAATCAGGAATCCATGCTTTTCCTTTTGCGGTAGATATTTTTCCATCCGGCGATTTTTTATAGCCTTCGTTTATAACCCTTATTTTTCCGTTATCCAGAATTTCGTAAGTAGCGGTTACATTTACTAAATCCTTTTCAAAAGAATGCGGTAACCGCGCTATTTCATACCATTTTCCTACATATTTACTTAAATCGACGTTGTTTACCGATGGAATGTCATCCGTGCTTTTAGATTTGTCATTACACGAAACAAACAAAACGGAAATTAAAACACATATTCCAGAATATTTCAAAATTTTATACATAAAACCCCTTTCTACCAATTTGTAGTTACCGACCAAAATCGGCAATCATTATATTTGTTGACAAAATCGATTAGCAAGATAATCAACTACAACACTCATAACCCTATTACTATTTTTATTTTTTCAATCAAACTCTGCGCTAATTCGTAGGATTTGTCTGTTCTTGATTTATCCGCACTTCTCCAATATTCACTGCCAACCACGTTGAATAGGACTATCTTTCTCTGCTCATTCTCATCAATAAAAACCCTTACACTACGATTTTTCTGGCCTTTGTATACATTATTAATTATAACAACCGCATTGTATTTTTTTGCCGTTTTATTTCCAAGTTCTTTTTGAGTACTTAGAGTAATTCTGTACCCTTCTTTTTTAAGCGATTTTATCACCCTGGAAATTACCGGGTCTTTAAACCTGCTTTGCTCGGAAGATATGATTAAAACACTATATCCGTATTTTGCATTCGCTGTTTCAATTAGAATTATGGCACAACAAATTACAAAAAATAAGCTTTTGATAATTCTTCTATGCATTAGTTAACTATCTCTCTCATTATTTTAATAATATATACAGCACCTAAATACACCTATAACGGGATGAACCTATATAAATATTGATGCTTAATTTTCGATTAGGATTCAGTAATTAATTAAACATTATGAAGTGATATTATAGGATATGGCTTGTAAATTTTAGGTTTTTTCAATAACCTTCTATTTTGGCGATTATATCCAGAGGGTTGATAGGTTTTTCGATGCGATTCTTTATTCCGCAGATTTCCATTAAGGAAATGTAATGTTCGTCTTTTAAATATCCGCTGATTGCAATTATAGGTATTTGCTTAGTTAACAAAGAATACTTTAATTCAGAAGCTATTTCAAACCCGCTTTTATTAGGCATGTTCAAGTCTAACAATATGACATCCGGTCTAACTTTCACTACAGTGTCAAATACTAATAACGAATTATTAACCACTACTACCTCATATCCGCTTGAAGTAAGAACTTCCTTTATTTCATTTAAAAACTCATGGTCGTCGTCTACGACCATTACTTTCTTTTTTCGCATTTCATCTCCTGATATAATGTTCATTATATCTAAACTTCAACATCTAACGGGGTAATTCATTATTTTAATAGTTGGTCTGCATCGGTAATATTTTGCAAATAAATATATCCGCTTTCTTTAGCTTTCGCAAAATCACTTTTTGCTTCTTCTTTCTGCCCTTTTCTAAAATAAGTTATTCCGCGGTTGTGATATGCATTTGCATACCCGGGTTTTAATAAAATCGCTCTCGTATAATCGCCAAGAGCTTTATCATATAAAGACAAATCATCGTAAACTACCCCTCGATTATTGTATGCACCGGCAAAATCAGGTTTTATTTCTATCGCTTTGTTGTAATCACCGATAGCATCCTCTGATCTTCCGCTTAGATAATATACATTCCCACGCCCTGCAAAAGCTTCGGCATATTTAGGATTTAACTCTATTGCTATATCATAATCATCAATCGCTTCGTTAAAAAAATTCTTTGAGGCATATGCGAACCCGCGACCGTAAAATGCTTCCGCTTTCTTTTCCAATCCGATAGATTCTTTCCATAAGTTTATCGCTTCCGTATAGCATTCAATTTGTTCACCAGGGCTTTTTGAATTAACACCTCTTTCAAACCAGTAATTGAAATTTTTTGTTTTAGCTAACGGTAAAAATAAATTTAATACCAATACCGTTCCTGCAAAAAGCGCACCAAAAATATTCATATTATCTCAACCTCCTATTAAAGAGATTGTAGCAATCAAAGAATACCGAAAAAACTATTTTAGTAAACATATTGAAAAATGTAAATGACAATATTCCACTTTTTATTGACAATTTTCCACCTTGCACTTTTACAAAAGCAGGGGTTAGTTTTTGGTCAAAAAAACTCTTAGTCCTTTCTATAAATTATTTTCCATGCACTATACTCTAACTCAAGTATGTTTTCTTTTAATAGGTATTTTTATTGTGACAATTGTTCCTTTATTTTTCTCGCTTTTTATAGATAGTGTACCACCATGTAAATTAACTAATTCTTTACATATGGTTAAACCAAGTCCGGTCCCCTTAGCCTTTTTGGTAAAAAATGGATCGAAGATTTTATTGATATCATCTTTGTCTATACCAACACCGTTATCTTTAATTATTATAACTATAAATTTTTTGTTTTCTGTATTTGCTTCAACCCATATTTTACCTTTTTTATTAAAAATTGATTGATATGCATTATTTAGAATATTGTTGAATACTTCGGTAACCTGAAGTGAATCCGCTTCTATAGACATATTTTTAATAGAGTTCAACTTTTTATATAAAGTAATGTTTTGTCTTTTGAACTTTGTTTCGGCAAATTCAAAGCATTCATCTAATATATTATATATATTTATTTTTTCATATTTCGGCATTTTTATCCTTGAATAATATAATAATTCATTTATAATATTTTCAGATTCAGTTATCTTTTTTTCAATGTTGGCTATATGCGTGATTGATTTCAATCCACAAATTTTCCTTTTTAAATTAAACACCGCTAAACGGATTACTCCTAACGGGTTTCTAAGTTCATGGGCAACAGTCGCAGCAAGTGTCCCTATATCCGACAACCGCTTTGCATTTATCAATTCATTTTTCGCATCTAATAATTCATCGGTCTTTTGTTTTATTAATTTTTCTAAAGCATTTTTATCTCTTTTTAATATTGCTTCCGCATTTTTTAATGCTGTAATATCCGTTACTATGCCGAGTATTGCTTTTTCACCTTCGTAATTAATTAATTTGGTCGTAATTATAGCAGGCAGTTCTTTTCCGCTTTTATTTAGAAGCAAATATTCATAGGGTGGAATTTCTTTGCCTTTTGCATGTTTTTTAAAAGATTCCATTACCAATTCTTTTGATTCTACAGCAATCAAATCAGTAAAATTGAAGGTTGTAGATAAAAATTCTTCCTTTTTATAACCCATGACTTTTTCGCATTTTCTGTTTGCATATACAATCCTACCTTTTTTATTGATAAATATCATATTAGGTGAATATTCTGCAATTGCCCTGAATTTTTCTTCACTTTCTACTAATAATTTTTCAGCCATTTTCCTTTCGGTAATATCCCTGATTATAGCAATAAAAGATTTTGGATTGCCTGCGGTATCCTTAACCAAGGATACGTTCATTTCACATAAATATCTGGAACCATCTTTTCTAATTAAATTATATTCCAAATTTTTTATAATACCTTCCTTTAATACTTTTACAAGACCGCTTCTCGCTCTTGCATGGTCTTCCGGAACAATTAAATCAAAACTGTTTTTGCCTATTAACTCTTCAGCTTTTTTACAACCGTTAATCTTAATCGCTTCTTCCGATACTTCAATAATGTTTGCATTTAAATCTGATACTACAATGGCATCCGGCGAAGTTTTTAATAATAATTTGTATAACTCTCTTGACTCGTATAACATTTCTTGAGCGTTTCTTTGTTCTGTAACATCCCTAAAAAAAGATAATATTGTCGGTCTTTCCTTATAAATAAATGATCTAGAGGTTGATACTTCAACTATTATTTTAGATTCGTCTTTCTTAAGTCCGATAAATTCATATCTATTGGAGACAACCAATCCCTCTATCCTATTTTTTGCTCTTTCTTTAAGTACATCTATGTCTTCTGGCGAAACTATTTTCCACATGCTTTTACCGACAAGTTCAAATTCCCTATAGCCAAACATCTTGCAAAGCGCGTTATTAACATATATTATTTTTCCATCTTGGGCAAGTCCAATGCCATCCATAGAGCTTTCTATTATATGTCTATGTTTTTCTTCGGAATCAATTAATTCCGATTCAAACCATTTACGGATAGAAATCTCTTCTTTTAAAGATTCGTTTGTCTTATTTAATTCTACCGTACGTTCATTTATTTGTTTTTCCAATTCTTCCTTAGAACTAATCATCATATTTCTTGATTCTGTTATATCATACATTGAACCCTGTAGATATAATGGTTTACCATTCTTGTTTGTTAATATTGATGCATGGTCACGAAACCAAACGATTGAACCGTCTTTGGCAATCATTCTATACACACTTATGAACGGCTTTTTTGAAGTATGAATAGATTTTATCTCGGAAAGCACACGTTCGCGATCATCAGGATGGAGTTGTTCTAACCAAATATTAGGATTTTTAATATATTCTTCGGGAGAAAATCCTATTAATTTTTCAACCTGCGGGCTGACATATAAAGTGGTACTTGTTTCATTCAATGCCGCAATGTAGGTAATAGCCGGTATTTGTTCCACCAATGCTTTATATTTTGCTTCACTTTCCCACAAAATGTCTTTTACTTTTTCATCAATTGCTTCTTTTTTAATTTTACTCATTTTTTTAATCCCATATTTGACATTTTTTTACGGTAATCTCTCGGCGAACGTCCCGCACTCATTACAAAATCCCTGCAAAAAGATTCTGCATTATCATAACCAAGTTTAAACGCAATCTGGCTGATATTTAAACTTGTATTTTTCAAATATTCTTTTGCTTTTTTCATTTTAATTTCAGATTTATATTGCACAAATCTCTTACCGGTTATCTTTCTAAACATTCTGCTGAAATATTTTCTGCTTAAACATATCATCGATGCAACATCTTTTAGGTTAATCTGCTTGAAATAGTTTTCTTTAATAAATTCTTCAGACATTTTTATTTTATCCACTATATCCATTGCTTCTATATTATTTTTTCTATTTTTATTCCTCAACAATTTTTCAATAGATTCTTTTAATTCATTAATATTTATCGGTTTTTCAAAATAATCGTTCGCCCTTTTCTTTATCGCGCTAACAACTACTTCTTTAGTACCATGACCAGTTAATATAATAATTCCGATATTTAGATCATTTTCCCTGATTTTTTCCAAAAGTTCAATTCCATCCATTCCAGGCATTTTTATATCCAATAATATTAAATCAATGTTATGGGCTCTTTTTAAAACCTTCAATGCTTCCCTTCCATCACCGGCTTCAACAAACATAAATTCCTCAAAACAATATCTTAGCTCGTCCCTTAATTCCTCATCATCATCAACAATCAATATTTTGTTTTTCATATTATTCACGGAGGTCGGACCCACTGGACCGACCGAGTAAATAACTCCGAAGCATATTCTGAAAATATCGAAGCAAAGCGAAGAAATTTTCAGAATGTCTATGCAAGGAGTCAAAAGTCGGAGGTCGCCCTCCTACGTCCTTACGGACTGCGGTAGGGCAAGGACCCACTGGACCGAACTAATTATTTTGAGTTTCCAGTTGGGAACTCCAAAATAATTATAAATAACTCCGAAGCATATTCTGAAAATATCGAAGCAAAGCGAAGAAATTTTCAGAATGTCTATGCAAGGAGTCAAAAGTCGGAGGTCGCCCGCCTTTTCAATAGTTCCATTTTACATTATTTTTGTAGGTTTTTACAAGTATTTTTTTAATTCAAAAGATTGACTTCAGTCACTTATTTTACTAAAATAGATTTATGAAAGTGAGAAATATTACTCTAATACTTTTAATAATTGTATTTTTTGTTCAAGGTTGTCACAAAACAAATCATAAAAATAAGATTTACGGTTCCGGAACGATTGAGACCAATGAGATTAATATAAGCGCTAAGGTAATCGGAAGAATTGCGTATTTATCGGTAAAAGAAGGGCAACTTATAAATAAAGGCGATTTAATAGTCAAATTGGATGAGCTTGGAAAATCTGAAAAGGATTTTATCAGAGCAAAAAAACTGTTTTCTGAAAACGTTATATCTGAAGACCAGTTGGAACAAACCCAGAAAATAAGAGATAATTTTATAATCTTTTCGCCAATATCCGGTATTGTTATTTTGCAGCAATTGCTTGAAGGTGAAATCGTAACACCTGGATTACCGATAGTTACCCTGGCAAATATGAACGATCTCTGGGTAAAAATATACATACCGGAAATAGATATCGGCAGAATCGGACTTGGATCTAAGGCAGAGGTAATTTTTGATTCTTTCCCTTCGGAAATTTTTGAAGGAGAAGTTATAAATATTGCAAAAAAAGCGGAATTTATACCAAAAAACATCCAAACCAAAGAAGAAAGAGTAACCCAGGTTTTTGCGGTAAAAGTATCTGTTAGCAATAAAGATAACAAACTTAAAATTGGTATGCCTGCCGACGTATACATTATAAAAAGCAATTAAAAGTTTAAAGTTAAAGGTTAAAATAAAGTCAAATAAATAGACAGTTGAAATCTGAATCTACAATTAGGTTTTTATTTTTATTTTAACTTTTTATTTAAACTTGCCTTTTAATATGGATTATATTATTGAAACACAAAATCTAACCAAGACTTACGGCAAATTAATTGCCGTAAACAAACTAAATCTTAAAATAAAACGCGGAGATATTTTTGGCTTTTTAGGTCCAAACGGCGCCGGAAAAAGCACGACAATTCGTATGTTATGCGGAATTCTCCAGCCTAATGAAGGAACTGCGAAAATTAACGGTTTTGATATAATTAACAAATCTGAAAAAATAAAAGAAAGTATCGGTTATGTAACCCAGCGTTTCGGTTTATATGATGACTTGACTGTACAAGAAAATCTTTCCTTTTATGCTTCGCTTTATAATTTATCTGAAGATACAATCAATAATAACATCAAGAATATACTCACATTATTAAAACTGACCAATAGAGCGAATTCAATTGTAAAAGAACTTTCCGGCGGCTTAAAACAACGGTTATCCATTGGTTGCGCCATGGTACATAACCCGGAAATTATTTTCCTTGACGAGCCGACTGCGGGTGTTGACCCTATATCTCGCAAGGAAATGTGGGAAGTTTTTAATCATCTATCTCAACAAGGAATAACCATATTTATTACAACCCATTATATGGAAGAAGCCGAACGTTGTAATAATATAGGTTTTATATTCAACGGAATTTTAATGGCTGCCGATACACCTGCAAATTTTAAAAAAAGCGGCAAAACATTGGAAGCCGTATATGTATCATTTATGAATCAATGAAATCATTAATTCTTGCAATAGCAAAAAAAGAAACTTTACATATTACCCGCGATAAACGGACACTGGTACTAATTTTTCTCCTGCCTATTTTCCAACTAATAATTTTCGGGTATGCGGTATCTACTGACGTAAAACATCTTTCAACTGCTGTTTTTAATCTGGATAACCATAGTTTAAGCAGGGAACTTCTAAAAAGTTTTGCAAATTCAACATATTTTGATATAAATTATATAGTATTTAGTAAGCATGATGCAGAAAAACTATTGGATAAAGGTAAGGTAAAAGTAATTCTTGAAATTCCACCTGATTTTAGTCGTAGCGTAAAATTAAAAAAAACCGCACAGATAAGTATGATAGTGGACGGCACAGACCCTAATCCTGCGAATACGGCGTTAAATACGGGTTCTGCTATATGTCAAGATTTCGGAGCTAATTTAATTTTTAAACAGACAAATTCTCTGCCCCAAAAACAGATAGATTTAAGATCGCGCGTCTATTATAATCCTGACTTGCGAAGTGCTAATTTTATGATTCCCGGGGTTATCGGTTTTTTGCTACAGATTCTGATAGTCATTTTGACAACGAATACGCTTGTGAAAGAAAAAGAGAATGGCACATTAGAAGTTTTAATTACAACGCCGATAAAACGTTATCAACTTATTATAGGAAAATTAATTCCTTATATTGTAATTGCTTTTTTTGATGTTGTGATGGTCCTATTTTTGGGCGCTGTATTATTCCATGTAAGAATAGCGGGAAACGTCTGGCTCTTATTATTTCTTTCTTTTCTTTTTTTATGCGGTTCGCTTGGATTGGGATTATTCATTTCTTCAATTGCACAGAACCAGTATCAGGCGTTCCAGCTGATTACGCCCCTGTTCCCGTTGTCTATTTTACTGTCCGGTTTTATTTTCCCGAGGGAAGGAATGCCTTTAATTTTAAATTGGCTGGGTTATGCGATACCTTTAACATATTTCTTAAAAATACTTCGCGGTATCATATTAAAAGGAATAGGAATTGAATATCTGGTATGGGAAGTAGTTGCTTTGTCAATTTATACTGTTTTTTTTGTTTCCTTAAGCATATTCAGTTTCAAGAAGAAATTGGAATGAAGCTCCCTGCGAAAAAGTATAAATAGCGTTTTTAGGGTTATTGCGATATAGAGTTTTAGGGGATTTTTTTAAGCCTTTTGATGTCTTTAATATCCTGTTCTCTACCAAAATATTCTTTTAATTTAAGTAAATCCACTTTTGAAATGAAATAAGCAGTCATGCCCTTAAATGTTCCTATTTTCTTACGTTTGTATGCTTTATCAAACGACAAGTCTGCTTGTTCATTAAATATATCTATTTTATTTGGTTCTTTACCTATAAATACTATTCCTTTCTCTTCTAAAAGATCTTTCTTATCTATATCCAATCCATTGAATTCTTTTATTGCTTTCGCAACTTTCGCTGCATTATCTTCCGTTTTTTTTATCCAAAAATCTATATCCAGCGTCTCTCTCGGCGTATTAGTATGGTATATAACTGAGTATGCACCCAAAATAAGGTACTCAGCATTATTTTTATTTAACAGTTCTATAAAATCCCTATAATCGTTTTCTACTTGTTTTTCTCTTTCCATTTATTATTCTATCTATTTACTTTTTCTTCTTTTACCCATTATTTTTCTATCAACTTCATTGGATTCGTTTTTCTGATTAAAAAAAGTTCTCCTTGTTTTTCTAATAGTTGCCAATAGGTTAAGAGCTGTCTCAAAATCTTTTACCTTATTTAAAGATTCTACCTCTTCATATGTACCGATACCAACTACCACTTTCCTACCATTGTGTATACCTTCTTTTATTATTCTCATAGAATTTTCCCGCTTTTAGTTTTTTTCTAATAGAAATTATACTTAAATTCAGTTAAATATCAAGAATGGGAAACCTTGACTTCTAACTTTCCACTTATCTTTCCTACATATTTGGATTCAGGTTTTAATTTTCCAACGTTTAAAACAGTCCAGATTTCGGTATGTACAGCATATCTTGATGGTTCAATTATTTTTAGAGGACCTGCTGTTTCAATCTCCAAAATATCAGGATTGGTGTAAACTTCAACATTGCAGTTAAAATCCGGATATTCTTGTTTTTCTTCCTTAAATTTTTTTACAAACATTGTGCCGTCTATCCAATAAGCCACCCAACCCGGATTGGCTTCGGTACCTAACTTAAACGGTTTTTTAATTTTAGGATTTTGTTTTATAAATATATATTCGCCATCAAAAACTAATCTGCTGTCCGAAATATCCGTATATGGCCATAGGGAAATATGTCTATCGGGCGGAAGCCCGTGCTGGCTTATACTTGACGGACTGAAAGGTATTATTGCAAATCCATTCTGTCTCATCGCGGATATAGCCCAGCAACTCAGTTTTATCGGCCATCTTCCTATATTTTTAATTTTATGTGTGACCTGTAAACTCATTTTTCCGATTGATTTAATAATTATTTCTTTTTGGATTGAATTTTTATGTTCAGGATTACTATAAATAGTTATAGTATCTGGCTCAACCTCTATTTTTATCGGTTTGTCATCCAAAGAATATGTTCGCGGTAATGATTCAGGAGCGCTCCATAACCGATGCCCGCCGAGATTTTTCCAAAAACCTTCCGTTGTTTCAAAACCGCCTTCAGGCAGTATTCTGAACAAATTAAAATCAGGCCGCCTCGCGCTTGCAAGATACGAAATCCTTGGACCTACATCAGTAGTTATGCCGATTATTAGATTTCCTAAATATACTATTTTCAAATTTAATCCGTCCACATTTCTCTCATTTGTTTTAATCATTTTTCCACCCAATCTATAATTTTATTGTCAAACTTACCGTCAAACATTTGCACACCGTGCACACCGTATTTTGAACCGCTCTCGGATAAAAACTCAATATCATCTTTTTGTTTTTTTGCTATATCAGCCAAATAAACTGAACTTTCATACGGATATTGATCCTTCGGGGATGCGGCTATTAATATTTTTCTGTTATTATAATTTTTCATTGCATTCGCCGTATAAAGTCCGGCATATTGAAGTCCTGGCGATAATAGCACTATTTTTTTTATAAATTCATGTTTGCTTGCATAAATAAGTGCTATATTAGCTCCCAAACTTGCGCCCATTATTCCTATATTTTCTTTTTTTATACCTTTGCGTCTAAGATATTTTATTGCATAATCCAAATCTCTTATCATTAATTCCCACTCTGAATCCGGACCGATATTAAAAAAAGACTTATAAGATATTATATTGCCTGCTTTGTCTTTTATGCTTTCGTTATGGCCTCTCAAATCATAAGCAAAATAGCCATAACCTTTTGCTGCCAGCTTATCGGCAAAAGTAAACCATTCTTCTTTCGAACTTCCTAAGCCATGAAGCATTATAAATGTCAATTTACTCGGATTTTTTGGCGAGACAAATTTTCCTGTTGATATTAAACCGTTAGAAGCAATAAATTTCGCATTATCTTCTGCCTGAGCAGTAATTTTATTTTTGCAAGAAATAAATGTTGTTGTTAAAAAAGCGAAATACAATAACAATATTATTTCAAAATATATTTTATTTCTTTCTGCCATAACTGATATTTTCTACGCTAATATTTTCAAGAAACACCGTCTTCTTTTATGTTGCCGTACATCATAAAGCTTCCAATGGCTTTGGACTTTGGAGTTGGTTTCTAATTCAGGGTTTGTTTCGGCGGATATTATAAGATTTTTTATGCTAGATTTGGTAATTTCTGTCATTAAAAGTGCATTTACACCTTTCCCCTGTAGAGATGGCCTGACTGCAATAAGACATAAATCTATATATTTGGGTTTTTTTAACGCTCTCAATAAATGAATAAAACCAAAAGGGAATAATTTTCCATTTGACCGCTGTAATGCCCTTGATAGTGAAGGCATGCCTATAAGAAATGCGGCAACTTTATCTTCTTCATCAACTATAACCTTAACATAATCAGGACTAATAAACCCGAAATACTGTTTGATGTATGATTCTATCTGTTTTTCTGTAAGCGGAACAACACCGTATAAATTTTCATATGCTTCGTTTATTAATTCAAATATACCTTTTGCATATTTCAAGATATCTTTAGGTTTTTTTGCATCAAGAAGTTTAAGTTTTAACTTCTTAAGCATTATTTGTGAAATTCTTTCGACTTTTTCCGGTATTTCTAAAGGTACCTTTACCTCATATTCAATCCAGTCGGCATCCTTTTTATAACCATATTTTTCCATATGCGAAAGATAATATAGATAATTATAGTTTGTTGCCATTGTACCCAATTCATTGAAACCCTCAATCAACATACCTTCACGGTCTAAATCAGTAAAGCCTAACGGCCCATGTACACCGGTTAATCCTTCTTCTTTTGCCCAATTTTCAACAGTGTTTAAAAGAACTCTTGATACTTCTTCATCATCAATAAAATCAAACCAACCGAATCTAATATATTTATTTTTCCAAATTTCTATATATTTTTTATTGATAATCCCGGCTATTCTTCCAACTATTTTATTGTTTTTGACTGCAACCCAATATCGTGCTTCACAGTATTCAAAAGCAGGATTCTTATCCCACCAAAGAGTATTGAATTCGTCAAATTTCAATGATGGTATCCAATATTCATTTCCTTTATATAGTTGATATGGAAAATTGATGAATTGTTTTAAATCGTTCTTTGATTTAACTTCTCTTATTTCTATCACATGGTTACCTTTGAAAATTATACAACATTTTACTCTAAAATCAACTCTCCTAAGAGTTAAAGCGTTTTAGGGTTAATTGAATCGTGCTATTCTTTCTATCGTTTTATCTTCCACCCAGCCCTTTAGTCCTTCCTTTTTCAGACCTATTGCAATCCAATCGTTTTCTTTACCTAAAATAATAACTTTTTTCCCTTCGGGTAATGAAAATCCGACTGAATAATCGTTGCCAGGACCGTTCTTTGCATGTGTCTCTGATATAACAATCGCGTAATCTATGCTCTTTTCCTGATAAAACTTGCTTATTAACCAAACCGAGTTTAATATCAAACAAATAATAAAAAATATTTTTGCATTATAAATAAAACTCCATATGAAATTTTGTTTTACGAAAAAATCTAAGATTATCATTCCGACCATAAACCATGTCAAAATACAGAATATGATAAAAAGCTGATTCAAACTCAAAATATCTATATTAAATAGAATCCCTCCGTCGTCCTTTATCATTGAACGGATAAATTTTAGGTTAGCTCTGGTATCTTTGTCGTACGGTTTTAACCGAAAAGCCCTTTCATAATTTATAATTGCTTTACCGGTCTGTTTATCTTTGAAATATGCATTACCAAGGTTATAAAAGACATTGGAATTTACAATCCCTTGATGCACAATAGATTCATAATTTGATATTGATTCCTTATATTGCCCATCCTGATAATGCCGGTTAGCAGTATCAAATAATTCCTTGGGTGTCTGGGAATAAATACTATTTGATAACATTATTAATATTGATATAATTATTGCTTTTTTTAAATATCTCACAATTTTTTCTCCAGACTATTTATTATTTCCTCAATTTTATTTATAGTAGTCTCTATATTTATTTTTTTTGATTTTGAGGGTGCAAATCTTATCAAGTCGCACTCTTCCCAAATTGAAATTATATTCCTTATAATATCATCGGTGATACTACGATTTATAAGTTCCGTTTGTACTTGTCCCGAAGTCATTCCTGCAGAAGATACATTTAATTTATCGGCAAGATATGATATTAATGTATCAAATATTATCGAGTGACAATCCGGAATTTCATTTTTCTTAATAGATTTCTTTAAGTTGATTATTTTTTTCTTTGCCGTCTTATATGCTTTTGAATTGCGAGCATATCCTATATCAAAAAGTAATTTTTCTTTGTAGGTTTTGTATCTCCATACGGATATTAATGTCAAAAATGGTAAAATCTGAAGAATAATAAAAAATATATTTTTATATATAGGTTTTTGATTTATTATGTCAACATTTGTTTTAATAAAACTAATATCCTGTGCCAAAACTTTCACGCCTTCAGCCTGTATCGCTGTTGCGGTATACTCTTCCTTTGGTCCCTGGGCAACATCTATCTGTATTGCGTTCGTATTAACTGTTCTGTAAGTTTTGTCTTCAGTATCAAAATAAACAAATTCAAATGAAGGAATAGTTTGCTTTCCGGCTGTTTTTGATACAATAATTTTCTTAAAACTTCTTGAACCGGTAACTATATAATTCTCTTTTGAAATGTTTATTGAACTTAATGTTTCATATTTCTTAAAACTATCCAAGCCATTAAAATCAATTTCCGGTATAGATTTTATATTTCCTTTACCAGATATTGTCACAGTTAACGTTATCGGCTGGTTAGTCTGGGTTTTAGTTTTGTCTAAAGATGCTGAAATTTTATATTTACCAACCGCACCTTTGAAATTTTTGGGTTTTGCTGCGGGAAGAGGCAAAACTGTAATTTCTATCGGATTGGTGTTTAATACCTTAGTTTTACCCTGCGAAAAGAAACTGCTAAAGAAATCGTCGTTAAAAGGATCGTTTCGTGAAAAATCCCTTATGCCGCAACGCAACATAGCGCTACCTATAGTAAATTTTCCGGCCGAGGTTGGGAATAGAGCTGTCTTAACCTCTGTAACTGCATATTTTTTCCCGTCAATCATTGTCATATATTCCTTCTGCGGCGGTAAATCTTCGCTCCAGAAACCGTTTGTATTAGGTGGTTGGTATTCAGGCCGTGAAAATATCTGAACACTTCTGAAAAACTTAAACGAAAGCGTTATCTGTTCGTTAACATATGCTGTTTTTTTGTCAACTGTCGCGGTTATAAATACGTCTTCTGTCTTTTGTGAAGTTGTTTGAACTTGCTCCGGTGATGATTGCTGCGGTGATTGCTGAACTTGTCCCTGAACTACCTCTACCGCTATTGAATTAGTTTTATAAGTATTACCCTTAAAATCAATGGTTATCGGCTCAATTGTAAATTTTCCAGCCGAATTAGGTACTAAAACATAATTATAAATTAAAGACGATGATACCTGTCCGTTTACTATAGATACATTCTGAGAGGTCCCGCTTGAATATATTGAAAATCCAGGTATTTGAGGAATATTAGGTTTTGGAAGTCCTGAAGCATTTCCTGAAACGGTAACCTGTAAATTTAATTGATCATTAAGCGATAATGTATTTTTATCAATGCTTGCATTTATAGTTATTTCCTGCGAATAAAGCTTTACGCTAATTAGTAAACAAACAATTGATAAAAATATAATATTTTTGCTAAATTTCATAATACTTTTTGAGTTAAAAATTGTCAGATAGTGCGGTAGTGCGATTGCGCGATTGTGCTATGATAAATAATTAATCTATCTATATGAACTATCTCACCATCCCACCATCCCACCATCCCACCATCCCACAATCGAACTATCTTGTTCACCAGTCTTCTGCAGGGACAGGAATATTAGGAACCGCCATTTTTTGCTTTTTTTCCATCCCCTTTTTTTCCTGGTCTTTCATCGATTCCAGTATCCTTTCGGCATCCTCTTTCGACATTTCCTTTTTCTTTTTATCCTGTTCCTGTGATTCCTGTTTCTCTTCTTTCTTGTCTTTGTCCTTATCGTCTTTTTCCTTGTCCTTTTGCTGCTGGTCTTTTTGTTGATTTTGTTTTTGCTGCTCCTGTTGCTGCCCTTGCTGTTTGTTTTTATCCATATTGTCTTTTATTTTCTTCTGGACAAATTCAATATTATATTTGGCATCATTGTCTTTTGGATTCAATTCAAGGGCTTTTTTATAGTAAATTATAGATTCGGGAAGTTTCCCGCTTTTATATAGACAATTGCCCATATTATAATAACTTTTTGACTGAATTGAAATATCTTTACTATAAGTTGCTTTCTGAAATTCCTGTATCGCTTCCTCATAATTTTCACTTTTATACAAAACATCCCCTAAGTTAAAATGCAATTCCGGTCTTTCCGGCGCCGATATCTGGGCATCCCTGTATGATTCTAATGCTTTGTCGTATTTCCCATCTTTGAAATGGCTGTTTCCTTTATTTATTTTGCTTCTAAAACTTGCTTCGGATATATTTATTAAAAATAATAATATTCCGAGTAGCGCAAAATTAGATTTTTTCAAATTAATTATTCTCATATCTTTTTCTTTCGGATAAAATAAATTCTACTGCTAAAAGCAAGAATACTATTATTAAAAAATACTGGAATCTATGTTCGTATTGGCTGAAGGACATGCTTTTTAGTTCCTTCTTCTCCATTAAAGAAATCTCTTCATATATTCTATCAACTTCTAACTCTCCGCTTGTTGAACGGTAATACTTACCGCCTGTAACCAATGCTATCTTTTGCAGGGTTGTCTCATCAAGTTTGGACATAACCGTTTGTTGATTCTTGTCTTTTGTATATCCGACGACATTGTTATTTTCATCTTTTACCGGAATAACGTCACCCTCTGGAGTTCCGATACCAATCGTATATATAATAATTCCTTCTTTTTTTGCTTCATCAGCTGTATCTAACGGATTACTTTTATGATCTTCACCGTCAGTTAAAAGAATTAAAACCTTATATTTTCTTTCTTTCTGTGAAAAACTCTTAATAGACAGTTCAATTGCTTTGCCTATTGCCGTTCCGGGATATGGTATAAGATTAGAATCTATTAAATTCAAAAACATCTTCGCCGAACCGTAATCTAATGTTAATGGACATTGTACAAATGCGGTCCCTGCAAAAGCTATTATCCCGATTCTATCGCCTTGCAATCTATCGATTAATGTTGAGAGTTCATTTTTTGACTTTAACAATCTGTTAGGCTTTATATCCTCCGCTAACATGCTTTTTGAACAGTCAATTGCAACTATTATATCCCGTCCGCTTCTTTTAACCTCTTTCATTCTTTTGCCGAATTGGGGACCGGCAATTGTAATAATTATGAAAAACAGTGAAACAACCAACAATAATGTTTTCACCTTTCTGACTTTATAATTCAGCGAATCTGATAGTTTCTCCAATAATTTCAAATTGCCTAATTTTTGAAGATTTTTTTTTCTCAATTTGGCGGCATATACAAAAAACATTGCAACTAAAGGAATTAGTAACAACAATAATAAATATATAGAATTAGAAAATCTCAAGGTATTCTCCTTAATACCGTGTTTTTTAAAAAAAGTTCCGCTAAAAATAACAATAGCGCAGGAAAAAGAAAATATAAATAAAGTTCAGTGTATTCCGTAAATTCCTTGCTCTTTATTTCCGTTTTTTCCATTTTATCTATTTGCTTGAATATGTTTTTCAATCCTTCAGGTGATGTCGCTCTAAAATATGCGCCTTCGGTAATATGTGCAATCTCGGAAAGTGTTGCCTCATCCAAATCATCCTGAATTTTCACATATCTCCTTCCGAATATAGGATCGTCAACGGGGTAAAGAGCGCCCCCGGGTACACCGGCACCGATAGTATAAATCTTTACATCTATAGCTGATGCGGTCTTAGCTGCTGTTATCGGATCTATTTCACCTGTATTATTTCTGCCATCGGTAAGGAGTATGATTATTTTGCTTTTCGCATTACTTTCTCTCAATCTGTTTAAACTTGTTACTATTGCAGAACCGATTGCTGTTCCGTCTGTCTGCGTCATACCAATCTCTGTTTTATCGAGAAAATCTATAAGCGCTCCGTAATCCAGCGTAAGTGGACATTGCGTAAATGCTAACGCAGAAAAAACAACAACACCTATCCTGTCATGTTTGCGGCCTTTTACAAATTCCTCTGCAGATTTTTTTGCTACATAGAATCTGTTGTTGGGTTTGAAATCCTCGGCACGCATACTCGTAGATGTATCAAGACATAATATGATGTCCACGCCTTTTGTCAGTATTTCCTCACCTTTTTGGCCGCTTTGCGGTCTAGCTAACGCAAAAATTATAAAAGATAACACAACCAACCTTAAAATTACAGGCAGCCATTCTTTTATCTTTGTTTTTTGCTGGTTAAACGATAATTTTATAGATTCCAACTCGGGATATTTTATAGTTGGTTTTTTAAACCTTTTAAAATAATAAAATACCAACAAAGGTATTATTAACAGAAACAATAAATAAATTGGATCGGCAAATCTCATAATAAATTCAGTCCTCAGAATACAGGATACAGAATACAGCTAAAAAAAGTATAAAAATAATTTCAGTTCGCCTTCCGTATACTGTCTACTGCATTCTGTGTACTATTTGTGACATTGACAATATTAACTGATGTATTAAAATTTTTCTCAATAATATCGCTCGGAGGTATATATTTTGCAAATTTTACTAAATCGCAGTCTTCCAGTAAATCTTTAACTTGAGTGACAACCTTCTTATCTATTCTGGCATTCTTCATTTCCCAAAAAAGTTCTCCTGTAGTTCTATCCAATACCTGTATATTGTATCTACCTTCTATATATCTACGGATTATTTCTGATAAAATAATATAATAATCTTTAATCCTACCTTCTTCTATTAAATTCATATTCTTTAGTTTTTCTAATTGTTCCAATGCTATTTCGCCAGCTGTCTTAGAAGGTTCTTGCTTGGTAAAAAAACCTTTTATTTCTCTGTTTTTATAATACTGATATCCGAAAAAACCTATTAATGCTAATAACGGCAAAGTAAACAAAAATATATAAAAAAGTGCAGAATGATAAATATGTATCGGAGATTTTATATCCCTTATATCATCTTTATCGGAATCGCTTGACTTGATACTTTCAACAAATATTTTAAGTTCGATTGTGCTGGTTCCCTTGCTTTCACCGTTTTCAACGTATTTTACAGTTATTGACGGTATAAGATATTCACCAGTTGTAAATGTTGTAATCAAATAATCATTTTCAAGTATTATCCGTCCCTTTTTCTTTTTGGGTTTATGTATTTTATAATCCTTAATCTCAAATGCCGAAAGACCGGCAGCAATATCGGGCAGTTCCACTTGAGTATCCGAAGCATACTCAACAATTACTTTATAATTAATCTTATCGCCGATTGTAATTTTACTATTATCTACCGATGATTTTATTATTACCTTTGGTTTAACCTGTTTGGAATGTAAAAATGTTGAAATCAGCAATAAGATAACAATATAACTACTCAGTCTTAAAAATATCTTCATATATAGTTACTTTTTCTGCTTTTAAAAGTTTTTCTATCATATCCTTGTATGCATTTTGTTCTCTTTGCTGTACCAAAATACTTTTTATCTGTTCCTTTGCTTCTTCAAATGTTTTCTGTTTTTCCTGTTTGTCCTTTTTTTCAATAAATTCCTTCTTGTGTGCTTCATAATACAATTTTATTTCGTCTTCGCTTACTTTTACCTTGTCTTTTATTTCATCTTCAATCAATTTTTGTACAATCAAACTCTTTTTCATTTGATTTGTTTTTTCCATTATCTCAGAATCCTTGTCGTAATTACGTCTTTTTGCGGAATCAAATAATAATTCGGTTATTACATAATCCCTTAAGAATTCAAACTGTTTATCTTTGTTTTTGTATACATCCTGCATATACGACGGCAGGTTTTTTATCTGCTCATATAAATCATTTAGAGATATTTTTCTATTTCCTATTCTTGCCACTATTGTTTCATTGGGTTTTTCTTCTGTTTTATCTAACAATGTTACTTTATTCATTTCCTGTTGAGCTTCAAATGGTTTACCTATCCTTTCAAAACATTCAACAATTTTCGGATTAACTTCGGTTAACAATCCGTCTTTAGGTAATAAGGTCTTCATCATTAAATAAGACGCGAGTGCATTTTCACAATCACTTAGTTTTTCCATGTAAACATTACCTATGATATATAAGATATTCGCCTTCTCTTTTGTTGTATATGCAGGATATTCCAGCAATTTCTTATATTCTGTAATAGCATGTTTGTAAAGTCCTTTGTTTACCAATTCATTGGCAATTTTCATCTGTGTTTCGCTGTTCCATGGTAAATAACTTTTTGAATTCTTTATTATTACAAATAATAGGACTGCAATAATAATCATCATAATTATCAAAATAATATTTTTTTTCATCTGAACCTCCTACTCCTTCTTTCAAAAAAAGTTATTAGCGGTTCTATATATGATTTATCGGTAAATATCTTAATATTGTCTATTTTACTTTTTTTAAAAAACTCCTCTATGGATTTTTCTTTTTTATTTTGATACTCTAAAAATGTATCTCTGAATGTCTTGTCGCTTGTATCTAAAGTGAAAGTCTCTCCGGTTTCAATATCCTGTAACTCCAACAATCCTACTTCAGGTAAATATTTTTCTTTTGGATCACTAATTTTAATTGCAATTAAATCATGTCTTTTATTTATTATCCTTAAGTCTTTTTCATAATTTTTATCTATAAAATCTGATATTAGAAATACTATAGCTTTTTTCCTGACAACATCATTCAAATATCTCAATGCCATTGAGATATTTGTTTTTGTTTTTTTTGGTCTAAAAAATAAGATTTCACGAATTAATCTTAGAATATGGGTTCTGGATTTTTTTGGCGGTATGAACATTTCTATTTCGTTTGTAAAAATAAGCAATCCTACTTTATCGTTATTTTTAAGTGCGGAAAAAGCTAAAACAGCTGAAATTTCAGCCGCTATTTCAAACTTCATTTTTTCAACAGTTCCGAAATGTTCCGATGCACTGGCATCTATGAGCAATATAATGGTTAATTCTCTTTCCTCAGTAAACTTTTTCACAAACGGATGCCCGAAACGTGCGGTTACATTCCAGTCAATGGAACGTATATCATCACCAGGCAAGTATTCCCTAACTTCAGAAAATTCCATGCCGCGCCCCTTAAAAACACTTTCGTATTGACCTGCAAAAATATCGTTTACAAGACGCCCGGTCTTTATTTCTATTCTTTTTATCGCTTTAAGAACTTCTTTTGAAATCATAATAAATACTGATTACACAGATTAAGAGAGACGATTACACAGATTAAAGTTAATAGAGCTATTAAAGGTTTTTGTTCTAATCGGTGTAATCGATTTTAAAAATCCGTGTAATCGTTTTTTAAGGGACTTCTATTGCATCAAAAATATTTTTAATAATATCTTCGGAAGTGGTTTCTTCCGCTTCCGCTTCATATGTAACTATAACTCTATGTCTCAAAACATCCATCCCGATTGATTTTATATCTTCCGGAGTAACATAACCGCGCCCGTTCAGAAATGCATACGCTTTTGCTGCAACCGTAAGATAAATTGTAGCTCTCGGTGATGCACCGTATGCTATAAGATTTTTCAAATCCTCCAATTTATATTTTTCAGGATTTCTTGTTGCAAAAATAATATCCAATATGTAATTCTTTATTTTTTCATCGACATATATCTCATTAACAACCGAACGCGCATGCAAAATAGCGGCTGGTGAAATTATTTTATTTGCTTTTAATTCCTGCCCAGTAGTCATTCGTTCGAGAATTTCTCGTTCTTCCTCTTTTTCAGGATAATTAATTTTTAGTTTCAGCATAAATCTGTCTACCTGCGCCTCAGGTAAAGGATAGGTGCCTTCTTGCTCAATCGGATTTTGTGTCGCAAGTACCAGGAATGGCTCTTCCAATTTAAAAGTATTTTCACCTATAGTAACCTGTTTTTCCTGCATCGCCTCAAGTAGAGCCGACTGCACCTTTGCCGGTGCACGGTTGATTTCGTCTGCAAGAATTATATTTGAAAATATCGGACCTTTTTTGACCGTGAAATTGCCTGACTGAGGATTATATATCATCGTGCCTGTCAGATCTGCTGGAAGTAAATCCGGAGTAAACTGAATCCGTTGAAATTTTGTTTGTACCGCATCGGATACCGTTTTGATAATGAGGGTTTTTGCAAGTCCAGGAACACCCTCAATCAAAATATGACCGTTACCTAAAAATCCTACAAGAATCCTCTCTATGACGTAATTTTGTCCGACAATTACTTTAGAAATCTCGGACTTAAGTTCTTCAACAAAAATCGCTTCTTTTTTAACCTTTTCATTAATAGATTTAATGTCTTCCATATCTCCTCCTACCCAAATTTTGGAACAAAATTTGCCCGAAGGGTCGCTATCTTAAAACTCGAAGAGTTTTAAGATGTCTATCGAGGTACCCAAATGTTCCTTATATCTAATTACACACCTGCCTACCGGCAGGCAGGGATTTTAAAAGTCAATTACACAGATTTCAAAAACTATTATAGTAATTTTTTATAATTTTTCTAATTCTTAAAAGAAGTATTGCATCGTAGTAATGGGTTGCTGAAAAAATCAGCATCCCCTGATTTCACTGTAAAACGCTTACATATAATTATTTTTGGTTTCCAATTGGGAATTCCAAAAATAATTAATTCGTTCCAGTGGGTACGAATTCCGTGTGCAAAATTACATAGATTAAAACCACCATATGTTATCGGTGTAATCATCTTTTAAAAATCTGTGTAATCGTATTTCAAAAACTTCTGTATCTTTTCTGCCAGTCTTTTCCTCTGCCGAGTTTAGATGTTTTTAGCGACCAATAGATTCTACCCCAAAAATCAGTTGCGGTTTCGGCATCGTATTTTTTCCAATTAATACCGGTATAATGGATTGGATCATACCAGCCGAAAGAATTATTCAAATAATAATCTTTTGCAATTATAGAAAATACTTTTTTAGCTGCAGTCAAGTTCCCGGTATCACCAAAATGTTCGGCTACTGTCTGAAGATTTCCGGGAATTAATAAAGCCGGGTTTGCTTTTGTCTGGTCAAAAATGTCCTTTATATTGGGATTGCTGAAATCAAGATTTGACGGTTTGGAAGCGGAAGCTTTTTCCCATTGTTTATGCGTTTTTCTCAAGTTGCTTTTAATGTAGGATTTTAATGCTTTAAGCCATCCGGCATTTGATTCAGGAACTTTTATTGACTTCTTGGCAAAATTCTTTTCATAAAAACTTATCGCTTTATTTACATCCCACATTATATCTAAAGCATTTTTATAAGACATTCCGTTCAGCTTCACAATATCTATAGCAGGTCCCATATCCTCAAAACCGTTTAACAGTGTTTTCTGGTGCAACGAACAAAATGCCCTTATTCCTCTCATGTAAATCGGATGGGCATATTGGGTTAAATCGGAAGAAATTCCAGAATATGGATAATGTTCTCCGTACTGGGGGGTATCCGAAATAGTAACTGGAATTTTGAAAGGATTGGCTTTTTTGTTTTCTTTCATTATAGAATGGGTGATATATTCAAGAAGTTTGCCTGCAGTGCTATATGCATTACCCAAAGAAATAGGAACGGCCTTAATCCTTTTTACGTCGTTAGGAACAACTTTTGCATATTTTTGCTTAAGCGAAGGCATCATGAATCCTTCTTTTGCAAATTCCTCATATGCTTCAGAATCCGTAGATATTTTTGACCAAATATGTATTCCTGACATTGTAATATCAATAATATATTTAATACCATATGATTTTAGGGTATCTTCAACGAGATCTAATGTCGGTTCCATCCACTCAAATATTTTCTTCTGATTTTCCCTGTTGAAAATATAACAGGGATTTTCCCTGTTAAAATATTCTATATCCCAGAGAATATAAAAATCGCTGTCATCTTGGGTTCGTGTCGGAAAAAACAAATCCAGATAATCGTTCTGGAGTTCGTCAATACGGGATATTTCAACCTCTTTTATCGGGAATGTCCAGCCGCGTTCAACCAGGGTTTTACCCGTACCAAAACAATAGGGATAGTTCTTAGCCTGTACCGCAATCAATTTTTTTATCCTTGCATTCCCATAATACTTCACCATGAAGTCAAAATTTTCCTTTTTCATACTACCTCCACCATGAAAGATTATATCCGCACCAAGGTCTAATACAATATCCTATCTCCTGATGAGATATGCAATTCAAATCCATTTTTTTATCTAAACCCAAATATAAAGGTGCTCCGTATAGCTGGGCAAAAAAACTTGCGCGTGTCTCTGCATTATACTTATTTGATGCAAATTCTGCAAGGTTTTTAAATCTGCTGAATAAGAATCCCCCTATATCTTTAAAACTCCATCCTTTCTTATTCAATATTGATATTATAGTCCTTATATTCGTCGGTTTCTTGATGTGCGGCTCGGGATTGGCTATGCTAAACTGAACGCAAGGAGGCAGCTCGTTAAGTTTGAATGCATAATATGTTTTATCCCAATCGCTTTCCTTCTCAAATTCTTTACTGTCAAATTCTTTATGAAATTCGTATAACTTTGAATTCTTATATTTTGATAAGACATTTAACCAACCGATATTCAAATCAGGTATTATGCATTTAGTTTTCGGTTCTTTTGCGTAATCAATCGCCATCTGAAAATCCCTTCGTATCTTTAAAATTGTATCCAGCGATAAATCGGTTATAGGTAAATTTATCTGTATCGGGATATTTTCAACAATTTGTTCGCCAAGTTTTTTTTTATTTACTTTATGTTTTTGGTTCGTTCCAAAAGGCACCCTAATAGCACGCATGTAAATCGGATCTGAATAAATTGATAAATCAAGTGAAATACCTCCCGGCGGCGACATTTCAATGTCACAAAATTGTATGGGCAAAATATTTTTATTAATTTTTCTCTTTTTACCCGCTTCATTAATTATTTCAAGTGTTATAAATTGAAGCAGGCGAAATGCCCCGGAAAAACCTAATCCTTTATAAACCGGAACGTTCTTGTATCCCAATCTGCTTTCTCTATGGAAATATTGCTCTTTAAGCGTAGGTTCCAACTGACCGATTTCCTCTAATTGTGAATGTTCATTTCTAAAAGGCCACATTGAATGGTAGTGATATCCCTGCCCTGTAATTACTTCAATATAAGATATGTTATAATTACCATAGATTTCTTTTATTATTTCTCTGACCGGCTGTAATTTATTCTTAAAAATTGCTTCGGGATTTAAATACACTTCAGCAGGATTTTTGGTATTATAATATTCAACATCAAGCGATATCATCGTTCCATAATTGCCAAGCATAGACCTTAAAATATCCAATCCTTTTTCCAGCATTGAATTCAAATCCGACATTGCAGCAGAATAATACGGCTGAGGTTTCTTTTTCAATAATTCATACTCACCATAGCCCACAATATGCTCAGCCCCGCCCATAAACTCGTATATACGGTCTTTAATATTTTGATTTTTATAATATTCAGAAATATCCATTGTTTTAAATTCAGAACACCATACACTATCCCCTAACCTCTATACGCTATCCGCTGCTGTTCAAAAAGTTTTTGGAATTTTTCGATTTCGGCTTTTACATCATCTTTAGCAACAACTGCCGATATAGCACATAACGCATCAGCACCTGATTCAACAACTTCTTTTGCGTTTAATAAATCAATTCCGCCTATTGCAACTATCGGAACATTACAAACTCTTTTAATATCTTTGACTAAAACAATACCCGAAGGTTTACCGGCATCAGGTTTCGTATTAGTAGAAAAAATCGGGGAAATACCAAGATAATCAGCACCATGTTTCTCCGCCTCTATTGCTTCCTGAACGTTATGAACCGTGACTCCGATAATCTTGTTTTTACCTAAAATATCTCTTGCAACTTTATAAGGCATGTCGTCCTGACCTATGTGGACGCCATCTGATTCAACAGCAAGTGCTATATCTATCCTGTCGTTAATTAAAAATATAATATTTTTGCAAACCTCTTTCAATTTTGACGCTTCTTCATACATTACCTTAGTATTACCGTTTTTATTTCTATATTGAACAATACTCACACCGGCCTCGACCGCATTTTTAACATCAGATATATTGCCGTTTTTACTTATTACTGAATCTGTAATAAAATAATAACCGTTAATTTTTTCTTTCATAAAATACTCTGTAAAAAAATTATTTCTATTTGGTAATATGCTTTAATCTATGCAATCTCTTTTAATAATCAGTGTAATCGTCTTTACTTATAATATTTACCGTCAACTAAAAATTCAATCTTTTGCATCTTCCCAACGGTCTTTTTGTCCAAACTATACACGGCATCATACATCTTTTCCTTAAAACTACCGGGACCTTCTGATTTTTTTACTGCTATTTCCGCTGCAATTTCAAAACAACATAATCCGGCAACAGATGCTATGGCCAAATTCTTTTCAATGGCGGCAAATGTTCCGATTACCGATGTAGCCATACAACCGGTTCCAACAACATGCGACATCATCTCATGCCCGTTTTTTACCAAAAAAACTATTTTACCATCAGAAACAATATCTTCCTTCCCGGTAATAACAACGGTACAATTCTTGCTCATTGCAAGTGATTTGGCAACTTCCATTAAATCCATTTCAACTTTAGTAGCATCTACGCCTTTAGTATTTACATTTTCACCTGCAATTCTTGCTACCTCTGACGCATTTCCCTTTATAATATTTATTTTAACTGAATCCAAGAGTTCATAACACTTTTTATTTCTTAAATTGGTAGCCCCAGCACCGCAAATATCAAGAACCACAGGTATTCCTTTTTCATTTGCACTTTTTGCGGCAATCTTCATTGCTTCAATAAAATCAACCGTAAGCGTTCCAATATTTAAAACAAGTGCAGATGCAATTTTTGCCATATCCGCAACTTCTTCGGGAGCATGTGCCATAACAGGTGAAGCACCAAAGACCTTGACAATATTTGCACAATCATAAATAGTAACCCAATTTGTTAAATGATGCACAACAGGTTTTTGCATTCTGACTCTTTCCAATAACTCATAAACATCAATTTTCATATAACCCCCATTTTGATTACAGTGATTTCCCTTTTAATCCTCATAATCACCTTTAATAAGCACAGTAATTCCTAAAAAAAAAGACTACAGCAGCGATACAAAAGTATCAAAATATTTCACCGTAATCATTAAAAACATCTTTTTTCACTTCTTTTTTTTTAAAAACTTTGGGCAGGGAAGGATTCGAACCTTCGTAGGGCACAGCCCGCCAGATTTACAGTCTGGTACCATTAACCGCTCGGTCACCTACCCATTGTTGTCGGAAAATCCGTTATTTTCTACATAAATTCTACTCATTTAAAACCTGTTTGGTGTCAACCTGGTGTCAAATGAAAAACCTTACTGTATGTGACATTTCTATTTTATTTTATCAATTTATTTTATTTTGTCAATACTTTTTTTTCAGATGGTAGTGTCAAGTATTTTGTGTAAGTTTAGAAAAATTTTTAATTAAGGGCTTACCCTCCCATAATTTATTCTGTCTTGTTAATATCGCAAATATGATTCTTTCGACTGACGCCCTGTTATTAAAACAACTCATCGGTCTAGTTCTGCGTCGTACTTCACGAAATACACGTTCAATTATATTTGTCGTCCTTAATTTTATTCTTAACGGTTCCGATTGTTCGTAGAAATTTAGTAATTCTTCTAAATCGTCTTCTATACACTTCACTGCTTCCGGTTCAATTAAATATATATTATTTTGATGAACTCACCTACGATGCATCCAATTCAGATTAAATTCACTTGTGGAATTAATTATTTTAAAATCTTTTTGGCGAGTTCTTTGCAGGCATCTTTAAGCCCTTCAGCAGAATATGCTTTTATGTTTTCAGATTTTAATATTTTACCTGTCTCAACCTCAACAAGATTTGCTGTAATAAAAAACGTGTCCACCAATTTTGAAAGATCACCTACTATTATCTTTACACCAACTATTACTTAGGCAATTATTGCATAAGATTTTTTCCATAATTATCATATTTGTACAATTGGTTTTCTTTCCTACCGCATCCGTGACATGTCCCTATAGATATCCCCAAATATAATAATTTTAATAAAACCGTATTTATATAATTAAAAAAGAACATTAAAAATCATTCTTATATGGTTGCATTTTAACATTCATTTTTTTGTTTTCCAACTCATTTATAATGCTCATACTCGTATAAGTAACTGAAAGCGAATTACTTGGAAATAAACCAAGAGATGTCCATGATAATATTGATTTAAAATAGTATTGATCGGGTGTATATATCCTCATTACTATTCTCGTTTCTCCGTCTTCCCATTTCCTACAAGTATACGTAACATTCTGAATACCAGTGGTTTCTTCATAACCACCGACGGGATTGGTACTCCCATACTTATCCAACAAAGATACTAAAATTGCCTTAACACCTTCTGTGTCATCTTCGGGTAATCCCGGATTAAACACAGCCTCGTAAAAACGATTTTCATAAAACTTACAAATTAATGTTTTACAACGCTCTTTTTTCTCGTCAAAGTAATCATATTTAAATACAAGTTCATCATTTTTTGCACTGGCTGGATTCATCTTTAAACCCTGAACAACTTCTTTTCTTGTAACTCCCCACTTAATACCTTTATAACCACCACCTAAAGAGTTTTTTAGCGGTGCTTCGACTTGCTGTACGGAGGGCGGGGTTGGTGGGACTGCTTGTATAGATGCTTTTTGTTTTTGTTTGCATCCAGTTAATAACAAGACAACACTTAATGTAAGCAGAATCTCTTTTGTTCTAAACATATTTCTCCTTTTCCCCATCTCTAATCAAACATTTCATAATGTTAAATACGAATATGGCGACACTTAGTGCTGTTTGCTTCGTATCCAGCTGCTATACCTTCTTGTTATTTTAGATAATGCTTTACGCATAAATTCCAAATCTCTTGTATTTCCGTCTATTCCTATTTTCTTGATTTTCTTATGAATTTTCATCATCGCATTAAGAATACGATAAAACTCAACATCATATTTTCTTTTCGTCGATATTCCACCTTCTTTAGTCATAAATAATCTCCTTTCCCCAAAAGAAAAAGGGCAAGTGTATCTTCAGGCAGACAACCGACCAAGGAAGCCTTCCTTCCAATACAGCTTGCCCAAGCATAAAGCAAGTGTATTGGTCGGTTGTCACTTGAAAATTTTAATACTACAAATTACAAAGAACTATTTTCTAAAAAGCACTGAAATACTGCTTACTAAAATCTACCATGAGTATAATCCAAAAACTTTATTTTGTCAACGCTTTTTTACATTATCTTTTTATAATAAATTTCGAATTATATCGCATACCTAATGTAAATTGTTTCTAAAATAATACACCATATAATTTAACAGCTAAGATACTTTAAGCAAACAACATTTCTTATATTTCTTCCCACTTCCGCAGGGGCAAGGGTCGTTTCTTCCAATTGTTTTACTCGTCTGTGGTACAAACGTTGATGCATCTTTAGTAAAATCGATGTCCATTTTTTGAAATAGTTCTTTCAGTTTAGATTCCTCATAATTATCAAAACTAATTCTGGTTTCTCTTGATAATGAATTCCAATGATTCATGGCAATACCTATGGCTTTATTAGCCTCATCTACCGTATTAAAATCTTTTTTACTACATGCCTGTAAGTACCGCGCCATCATTACCTCTTGGAATATTCGTATAGTATCAAACATTTTTTTTCGCTGTTTCAAAACTTCTTGTTTAGTTATACCTTTTTCTTTAGCTTGTATTGTAGCCATACAGTCAATGCACGCTATCACAGGAGGGTTTAAGGGGTCGGTTGACATGGGGTTCAATAACCCGGCATATTTGCTTGTTTTCCCACACATACCACATTCGCATAGCCCGTTATCTTTGAACTTACCTTTAAAATCTTTGACTCCGTTTATGTTTTTTTTAACCTGTTGCACAACCTCGATATTTGTAATACCATTTTTCCTGAATTCGTCGTCATATTTCTCCATGAACTTAGATTCTTTTTTATTATATTCCAGAAAATCCATATTTTTTACTTCTTCTTCTCCGTACTCCTTCAACATATCACGGCTAGTTAATTTACATATCAATTCATCCCAAAAAGTATCATTAGTATATTCATCCATGTATTGTCTTAGTTCAGGGTCTTCTTCAAATTCTCTGGTAATAAAATACTTTTTAAATTTTTCATCATATTCAACATAGTTTTCTAAGCCAAAATCTTTAGCAAACGAATAGATATAATCTTCCAATTCCTCAAATTTCTTAACCGTATCTTTAACACGAAAAGCGTTTGCCATCCAGCTACCCATAAATACTAATTTCAACAAATTCTCATACTGCTCTTTAGTTAATTTAATCTCCATAAATTCCCCTTGTGTCTACTCCTACTCATTGCTTATATCTATAATCTAAAAATCCTAATTCTGTCAATTTTTTTAGTATCTTGTTCATTCTACATATCTTTCAATATTTCTGAAATTTGCTCTGGTGAAGGTAGTTTCCCCCTCAAATTATTCGGCAACGTTGGCATCATCTTGAACGAAGCAACGCCAATTGGTTTTTTGGTTTCCCTTAATGCATATTCAACGATTGTTTTGTCTTTTGTTTTACAAAGAATTATTCCAATGGATGGATTTTCATCGGGTGTTTTTACTTTATCATCAAGAAGAGCAAGATAAAACTGCATCTTACCTACATATTCCGGCAGGAATTTCCCTATCTTTAACTCAATTGCTACAAGACATTTAAGTATGCGATGGTAAAGTAGTAAATCAATAAAATATTCTTCATTGTTGACCTCAATGCGGTATTGACTTCCAAGAAAAGCAAACATTCCTCCCATTTCTCTTAAAAATATTTCTATTTTTGCAACTATAGCTTTTTCAAGCTCTCTTTCGCTATGTTCTTCGCCAAGTTCAAGAAAATCAAATGTATATTCATCTTTTACTGCAAGTTTTGCTTGATTACGAATTTTTTCTGGCAAAGTTTTGTTGAAACTGGTTTGTGCAAGTATCGTTTTTTCATAGGTCTTGTCTTCTATCTTCAAATTAAGTACATTTTTTGTCCATCCATACCTACGAGTCATACGGATATAAAACTCCCGCTCTAAATCGTTCTTACATTTTGACATAACAATCAGATGCTTTGTCCAGCTAATTTCTCCAACTAATGGTTGGAGAATTGGTTTCTTGCTGTAGGTATTATAAAACTGTCTCATATACCATATATTCTGAGTAGAAAATCCTTGTATACCAGGGAATTCCGTCTGTAAATCTATGGCAATATTTTCAACTATTGATTTCCCCCAACTTTTACCTTTTTGCCGTTCTTCTATAATTTTACCTATATCCCAATATAAAGATATAAGTTCTTTATTAACTTTTTTTAATGCCTCATACTGTGCAGAACGAATTCTCTGTTTAATGTCTGTAAGCAACGAAATATAATCCTTTGTAATTACCTTATTCATTTGCCTCCGCTAAAATATCTTTTCAATAAGCCCTATTTAGCGATATTCTACATTTTTTATTGGATTTTGCAAATAAAAACCACCGTTTGATAGGTGGCTAATATAATCAATGAATGTTGGTGTTTGTTGGATGAGCAGGTAAAATATATCTACTCAGTTAGTGCTATATAATATATCCCCGGGGTAGACTTAAAAGACTTTTCTATATACGAAATCCAAAATTATCTAACTGAATGATATCTTGGCGTCCTATAAACTTTCAATTAACTTTTTTAGTTCAGCGACGAAGTTTTCCGTTTGTTTAAGCCACGTCGCAACATCTGATTTTTCAAATTTCAATAAGTCCTTATAATCACCCTTTTGTCTATGTTCAAACATTTCAGCATAAAATTTCCCAAGTTTTTTAGGTACTATTCCTTTATTGATAAACTCTTTATTAAATAAACTTAAAACCCCCGAATGTTTAGCGGAAGACATTCCTTTTGCCAGTAGTAATGCGTTTACTACATAAAACATAGAATAATAAATCCTATTGACGCAGGAAAATAATTTATCATTGTGGAACAATATTCTTGCATCATCAAACGTTTCTTCCGCTCTTTTTAATCTATAATCAACAAGTGTTTTAGTTTCCTCTGTCACATTGCAACTCCTTCTCTTTCAACATTCCAATGAAACGGCATTGCTTTAGACAGTGCAGATTCCCAAAAGTTTTTTGTTTCCACAACTATACCAAAAACAACATCATTTTTTAATTCAATATCATATGCAATTCCAAAAATCCTTTCTTCTATTTTTGTTGTTACAGATTCGTTTATCAAAACAAGGATATCAATATCTGAATACTCGCTATCTTCCCCCTTGCTTTTTGAACCATATAATATGATTTCTGAATCGGGAAACTCTTTCAATACTTCTTTTTTCAATTCCTTTATGCTTTCCAAATCACTTTTATTTAAGTTATTTGCTTTCATAACCATTTTATTTCTTCCTTTTTACACCTTTTTAATGTGGTTTTGGTGTCAACATGGTGTCAAACGTAAACCAAAAACCCCTAAAATGACACAAATTCATGCAACTTGATATAACCCTGTTTTCCGTAGGTAAATGCCACTTCGGGCGGAAATTCAAAAATATATGTTCCACCTTTACAGTCTGGTACCATTAACCGCTCGGTCACCTACCCGTTTTCGTCAAGTAATCATTTTTCAACAATTTTATCGTCAATAAAACTACAAAAAACTAAAATAAAAAAAATAATATTAAATAATATTGTGATAAAACAACTATTAAAAAGAACATTTATCGGGTTTTTATATTTTAATAATTATAATTTGATTTTACTAAATTATTTTTCAGAAGTCAACATTTTTTCAGATATTACCCAATCTCAACTTTTGCTGAATGCTCTTTGTGATCGTCAGCAAG
>DMMW01000007.1:2870-4632 GCA_003452965.1 Elusimicrobiota bacterium | reverse complement strand
ATGATTAAAAATGCACGAATTTTGCACAAAATCACCAAAAAACCTTGCACTTTTTGATACATATGAATTTTTCAGTAAGCCCTAGGGGATGCTGCCTGCCTGCCGAAGTTCCTTGGGAACGTAGGCATGGAGTTTTTCAGCAGACCCTAGTTATTATAACTTTTAACTTTATACTTTTATCTTGAATTTTTATTATGAGTAAGAAAAAAGACCGCAGGTTATTATATACGAGCGAACAACGTGCGAATTCTCCTATTTGGCTTACGATTTATGCAGATTTGATGACAAATCTGATGCTATTTTTTTTGATGCTTTGGGGCTTAACGAGGGTATCACTGGAATCTTTTTCTGAGGCAGCAGACTCACTACGAAATAAGATTACTAAAGAAGGAAGAAATATAGAAGCAAGTGTAAAAATTTCAGATGATGATGATGATGATGATGATGATGATGATGATGATGATGATAAATCTGCGGGTTATATAGGTTATGAATCTATTGAAAAAATGAAATCGGATGTTCAAGGCATCAAACTTGTGCTGGATTCTCCGATACTGTTTGATTTGGGTTCATCACAAATCAAAGGTGGAGCCAAAGAACAGCTTGACGATATAATTGCATATCTTTACGATGTTAATTATAGGGCGGTGATAGAAGGGCATACCGATAATACTCCTATAGGAAAAAATATAGGATTCACGTCTAATTGGGAACTTTCTCTTGATAGAGCAAGGAATGTAGTCAAATATTTTGAAGACCAGGGAATAGATCCTAAGCGTCTTGTTATCGCGGGATACGGTGAACACCATCCGATTTTCCCTAATGATACCGAAGAGCATAAAAGCCAGAATAGAAGAATTGAAATAAATATTATTTTTAAAGAAAATATTTAGAAAACGATTACACTGATTTATGAGAGCGATTACGCAGATTTAGCTACGAGCCATAATCTGTGTAATCAGTATTTATTATGGCAAAGAGAAAGTTTTTTTCATTTGGAAGAAGACAAGGCGAATCGTCTAATATGGATACCAATTTATGGATTGTATCATATGGAAATATGATGACCTTGCTGATGATTTTTTTTCTTATACTTTATTCTAATAATTATAGAGTAAAACAAGAGGTTATTGAGACAGAGAATATTAAAAAGAAATTGGAAGAACAGATGTTAATAAAAAAACTGGAAAAATTCGGCAGTTCTACCATAACCGGAGATAAAATAAAAGTAACATTTTCCCAAGATATTATATTTCCAAGTGCAAGTCCGAATTTATCGGGTGATTTTGACAATATATTAATTGAGGTTTCCGATTATTTAAAGAAGAACGACGGTACAGTAGTAATATCCGGACATGCCGACTCAACTCCATTGAGGGGTGGCAAATATAAGGATAATTGGTTTTTATCAGCGGAAAGAGGCTGGAGTGTGGCACAGGAACTGATAAAAAATGGAATTGATCCAAAGCGTCTTCAAATAAGAGGATATGGTGAGTTTAACCCGATAGCTGATAATAATACGGCGGATGGACGCAATAAAAATAGAAGAATAGAAATGACCATTATGAAAACCAAGGTAGAGGAACCGCAAAGATATATATATTATAAAGCATCGGGTCTTGAAAGTATTAAGGATCTTGCAAAAAAATATTTAGGAGATGAAGAGCGGTTTAATATTATTATGAATTTGAATCCAGATAAAATTGATGCTGAAGGCAGAATTATTGAAGGCGCCGAAATCCTAATTCCATATAATCCTTAA
>DMMW01000007.1:0-2624 GCA_003452965.1 Elusimicrobiota bacterium | reverse complement strand
TACTCTATCTTATCGACGGCAATTCCTATATACACAGAGCCTATCACGCAATAAGAAATCTTACTACATCAAAAGGTGAATCGGTTAACGCTGTATATGGTTTCACTAAAATGCTGCTTAAGATTACAAATGAATATAATCCTGATTATATTGCAGTATGTTTTGATTATCCTGCCCCCACATTCCGTCATAAAGAATTCCCTGAATACAAGGCGACACGTAAAAAAACTGAAGATGAATTAAAAAACCAGTTTCCTTTAATAAAAGAAGTTGTTTCCGCATTGAATATTCAAATGTTTGAAAAAGAAGGTTATGAAGCTGATGATTTAATAGCTACAATTGCCGATAAAGCCGAGAAAAACGGGATAGAAACAATGGTTGTTACAAGCGATAAAGACGTTCTGCAAATTGTTAATGATAAAATAAATATTTTAAATGAGGTAAAGAATGAAATTATTAATAGTGATGCCGTGAAGGTTAAAATGGGGGTGATTCCGGAAAATATAACTGATTATCTGGCTTTAGCAGGCGATAGTTCCGATAATATTCCCGGGGTTTCCGGTATTGGCGGAAAAACAGCGGCTAATCTTATAAATCAATACGGTAAATTGGAAAATATTATAGAGAAATTGCCTGCTATAGGCGGTAGGGTGGGTGATTTAATAAAAGAACAATCGGAATCTGCAATGCTTTCAAAAAAACTTGCAATACTTGTAAAGGATGTGCCTATTGATTTTAAATTTGAATCTTTGAAAAGCAAAAAGCCGGATAATGAAAAATTACTTAACATATTGCAAAAATTGGAATTTTACTCATTAATAAAAGTACTTGTAAAAGACGAAATAAATGATAATAGAAGTCTAAATTATAAGACGCTGTCAGATGAGACAGAACTTAATGAATATATTGGAAATATTTACAAGAAAAAAGAGTTTTCGTTTTATTTTTTTAGAAATGAGGAAAATGTATTAACAGGTATGTCAATATCAATAGAAGAAAGCGAAGGTGTATATTTACCGATTGAACATCAAACACTTTTGTCAGAAAACAGATTTTCAACGGATATTATTAAAAAGTATTTAAAGCCCTTATTTGAAGATGCAAATATTTTAAAAATTACATACGATTTGAAATCTTTGGTCGGTACTCTTGATATTATGGATTTTAGAGTTTTTTTTAATTATTTTGATATTCAAATAGCGTCTTATCTATTGAATCCTTCAATAAAGAATTTTTCTTTTGAGAATATAATAATAGAACATCTTCAGATTAAAAAAACTATTATTCATTCCGATTTCGATGATACGAATACAAGATGTGAAATTTCGGATTATATTTTGAGATGTAAACAAGCATTAACACCTAAACTTAGTGATGGAAAATTGAATCAATTGTTTATTAAGATAGAAACTCCGTTGATATTCGTATTATATGAAATGGAGAAGAATGGAATACTTATTGATAGAGAATATTTTGAAAAATTGTCAAGCGAGTTTTCTGATGATATAAAAAAATATGAAGAAAAGATATATTCAATTGTAAATGAAAAATTTAATATAAATTCACCGAAACAGTTATCCATGATACTTTTTGAAAAGCTGAATCTAAAACCAATAAAAAGAACTAAAACAGGATATTCTACTAATGAAGAGGTTCTGTTATTATTAGCACAACAACATGAGCTGCCAAAAATAATACTTGATTATCGGGAAATATCCAAGCTAAAATCAACCTTTATAGATGCTCTAATAAATAAGATAAATCCGAAAACAAAAAGACTTCATACTTCATTCAATCAGACGGGAACAACAACAGGTCGCCTCTCATCGTCTGAGCCAAACCTGCAAAATATTCCTATAAAGACGGATATGGGAAAGCGGATAAGAAGAGGTTTTATTTCTGAACAAGGATATATTCTCGTAGCTTTTGATTATTCGCAAATAGATTTAAGGGTCTTAGCGCATATTACGAAGGATAAGATAATGTGTAATTCATTTAAAATGGGAGAGGATATTCACACAATAACTGCTTCGGAAGTTTTTGGAGTAAGAAAAGAAGATGTAACAAAGGAAATGAGAAGCAGAGCAAAAGGTATAAATTTCGGCATAATTTATGGACAGCAATCATGGGGATTATCTCAGCAGCTTGGCATTTCGCCGGAAGAAGCCCAGAGATACATAAACCTTTATTTTGAGAGATATAGCGGTATTAAAAACTGGATTACTGAAACTATTAAAAAAGCTAAAATTGACGGATTTGTATCAACGCTTTTAGGTAGGATAAGATATTTGCCGGAGATTAACAACCAAAATCAGCAAATACGTTCGTTTGCCGAAAGAACTGCAATTAATACTCCTATACAAGGTACTTCTGCCGACATAATAAAGGTGGCAATGATAAATATAACTGCAAAGAATAAAAGACAAAACTTATTATCAAAATGTAAAATGTTATTACAAGTGCATGATGAACTTCTATTCGAAGTATTAGAAGAAGAATTAAATAATGTCATAACTGTCATAAAATCTGAAATGGAAAATGCGGTTAAATTGGATATCCCTGTTACGGTCAACGTAAAAATAGGGAAGAACTGGGCAGACCTGAATCCATTACCGTCATTCCTG
>DMMW01000060.1 GCA_003452965.1 Elusimicrobiota bacterium | reverse complement strand
AATAAAAACGAAATGGCGACGGTAATTATATACAAATTTCTGCAAAAATATGATTAAAAATGCACGAATTTTGCACAAAATCACCAAAAAACCTTGCACTTTTTGATACATATGAATTTTTCAGTAAGCCCTGATTACACAGATTTTTGAAAGATTACACTGATATTACCGTCGGGACTTAATCTGTGTAATCTACTTTTTAATCTGTAAAATCAGGGGATGCTGCCTGCCTGCCGAAGTTCCTTGGGAACGTAGGCATGGAGTTTTTCAGCAGACCCTAATTAGAGAGAGAATTATTATAATTTTAGAAAATACAATAACTTTGAAGAAAAATTTTATTACTATGAAACAAATGAAGGCATAGGGAGGGGTTCCATGTCAGAAATGAAAAAATATAAAAAAGGCAAACATACATATACAAAATGGGGTCATAATATAAAGGAGGTAAAGACAATGTCTGAAGAAAATGTTCAGAAACAGACGCAGATTCAAATTGATGTGGATGAGGTAACGGCGCAAGGCATATATTCCAATCTTGCATTTATGTCTCATAATGAAACCGAATTTACTCTTGATTTTATTTATGTTCAACCGCAGCAACCTAAAGCAAAGTTAAGAGCAAGGATAATTTCGTCGCCTGTACATACAAAGAAAATATTACAGGCGCTCGCCGACAATGTTAAAAAATACGAAGAACGGTTTGGTGAAATCAAAATCCCTATTTTACAAGATAGAAAAGTAGGCTTTGGTAATGCGTAAATTATTTGTTGTAGTGCAATGGTGAGATAGTGGGATAGTGCGATAGCAATCTTTTTAATATTTTGTTAAAGTTAAATATGAAAATTGCAATTATTGGTGCCGGCGCGATGGGAACTCTTTTTGCAGGATTACTGGCAAAAAGCGGCAATCAAATATCAATTCTAACTAATAACACCAAAACAGAAAAGAGAATAAATAAAAACGGATTAACAATTACCGGCCTTTCAAAATTTCATATTCCACCATCAAAAATATTGATTACTGCCAATCCACATAAAATAAAAGAATCTAACCTGATAATTATTTTAGTAAAATCATATGATACTGTTTCTGTAATTTCGTCTATAAAAAATATGATGAATAATAATACACATATTTTGACATTGCAAAACGGTATAGGAAATTATGAAAATATAATTAAATCGGTTAATAAAAGTAAAGTCATAGTAGGTAGCACTTCCCAATCGGCAGAATTTTTAGATTATGGAAAGATAAAACATACTGGCAAAGGTGAAACAATAATCGGCAATACCAATAGTGCTGTTAGTAAAAAGATAATCGAAGTATTTAAAAGATGCGGAATAAAAACAGTATTGGTTGGAAAAATGGATTCTGTAATATGGTCAAAACTTGTTTTAAATTGTGCAATAAATCCTGTAACTGCAATTTCAGGAGTTAAAAACGGTGAATTAATCAGGTACAATAACCTGAAGGAAGTAGCAATTGAAGCGGGAAAAGAAGTGATAAAAGTAGCGGATGAATTAGGAATAAAATTACTCTATTCAGATATAACTAAAAAGATAGAAGATACATGCAAAGCAACTGCACAGAATATCAATTCTATGCTCGTTGATATAAAAAGAAACAGGAAAACAGAAATTGAAAATATGAACGGCGCCGTTATAAGAATTGCCCGAAAACATAATTTACCTATGTATGTAAATAAATGTTTATATCAGATAATTGGGGAAATAGTAAAATAGAAAAGTTATCTTGGCTAATAGTATTGATAGGTGCCCGATATACAAAAACTAATCCATAGTTTCTAAGTTAAAAATATGACAATAGAAATAAAAGTTATTCCAAATGCAAGAAAAAATGAAATTAAAGAAGAAAACGGAAAATATAAAATATATTTAAATGCACCGGCTGTAGACGGTAAAGCAAATAAAAAATTAATAGAATTTTTAGCAGAACACTACAAGATAAGAAAAAGCAGTATATTTATAAAACGGGGCGAAAAATCCAGACATAAAATTATACAGATAAATGAATAGAAATACGGGACTTTCGCACCCCCGCAGATTTTTTTACCCGCCTTCGCAGAAAGCCACGGGTATAAACCTGTGGACGCTCGTCCTCCGCAGTAGCAGTACTACTGCTACGGAGGATGGAAATGCGAAAAGGGTATCCGCCGACGGTTTCTTGTCCGCCAAAGTTTAAGTGGCGGAAGTGGCGGATATGCATAATATTATCTATTGACAAAATGTAGCGTATATGCTACAATATTATTAGGGGTTATGAATAAGAACGTTATTATTTATAAAACGAATAAAAATAAAGAACCTTTTATTGAATGGTTATTATCCTTAAAAGATAAAGAAGTTCGGGCAAGAATACAAGTAAGAATCAGAAGAATTGAACAAGGAAATTTTGGGGACCATAAGCGTTTTCGTGGGATAATAGAAATTCGGTTACATTTCGGTAAGGGTTATAGATTATATTGTGGAGAAGAAGGTAATGCAATAGTAGTATTGCTTATTGGCGGTGATAAAAGTAATCAAGATAAAGATATAAAAAAAGCATTAGAATATTGGGAGAATTATCATGAACAAAAGAAAATTTAGAACATTTGATGAATTTGAGGTTGAATATTACAAAAAGCATCCAAAAGAACTTAAAAGTTACATTGAGGTTGCACTTGAAGAATTTCAAAAGGACGGTAACGAAAGAGCTTTTCTTGCATCACTTGCAGTTGCAGCTAAAGTTCGTGGTGGAGTGGCGAAATTATCCAAAGATACTGGATTAAACAGAGAAAATCTTTATCGTTCATTTTTCAAGTCAGATCCGAGACTATCAAATTTTATAAAAATAATCAATTCTTTAGGGATTAGTTTGAAAATTGCATGAAGCTCCATCCCGATAACAATCGGGATTATAACATCTACCTTCAGGATTCATGGAGCGAAATCCTGCCCGTCCCATTTTTAGTCGGGACTGGATGCAGGATAAATTCTTACTTAAAGGATTACTCTATACTCAAAGAGTTTTACCTTTTTGTAATATTTTATAGAGCGTTAAATAATGGAAATTTATTGTGCTTTAAAATAGTTGATTTTTTAGATAATTTTAGTAATATAAGTACATAGTTCTTTATTGTTAAGTAGTTTATTAGCATTTTCTTAAAGATGGGGAAAGCCCATCTAACTATTAGGTAAGGATAATGCTGTCACATTCCGTCTTCGGACGGAAGGGGTGGCAGTTTTTATCGGATTTACCTAATAGTTGCCGATAGGAATATGTACCCCTTTTTATTTTGGGGTGAGGAACGTATGTGTAAAAAATTAGTTATAACCGTTATTTTTCTTGGGAATTTGTTGGGATGTTCGGAATTTAGATAAAAGAAGTTACAAAAAAGGGAGGTGAATAAAAATGAAAAAAATAATTTTTTTAGTAGTTTGCCTTTCGTTAGTACTATTATATAGTTGTGCAACCGTAAAAGTTGGGGCACCAAGGGGGCAAAACATCAAGTTAATGCCACCAACTAATGCACAGCCGGTCGTAGTGCAAAAAAAGGTTTGGTATGTTTTATGGGGATTGGTTCCACTAAGTTCAAATTCTACTGCCGATATGGTTAAGGATGAGAATTTAAAAGAAATGTCCTGCCAAACCTATTTTGGTTTTACTGATTTTCTTCTTTGTGATGTTCTTGGTCTGAGTATACTGTCGTTTTATACTCGTACTGTTGTAATAAGAGGACAATAAGTTAATATATTATAAAAATACCCTTTTTTATCCTGCATCCAGTCCCGACTAAAAATGGGACGGGAGGATTCCGCTCTGTGGAATCCTGAAACAAAAGATACTACATTCATTCTCCATAGTCCGACACTTCCGCCATCCGCCAAACCGTCGGCTGACGGAGCGGAGGCGGATCAAAAGCGGACGAAGAATGAAGGTTTTCAACCCGTGGAGCTTCATATAAGGGTATTTTTATTTGCAGAAATTATTGTTTTGATTTTTGTATTTTTGATAAAAAGATTAGGACTCTTGATATATTGGAATTATCCATCGTCTTACTTGGTGCTGTCCGAAGGCAATTTTTTTAAAAATATAAAAAAATGGGTTGAATTTTTTTTTGGCATTTTATATAATGTTTAAAGGGTACTGTCCAAAGTAGTATGAAAGAATATCAAAAATGAAATGGCAATAAATATGAAGGTTTAGTGATATATAATTTGGAGTATAAGAATAAAAATGTAGCGGCAAAGCGACAGCTTTGCCTAATTGGAA
>DMMW01000004.1 GCA_003452965.1 Elusimicrobiota bacterium | reverse complement strand
ATTTTTCAGTAAGCCCTAATTAATTATCATGGGACGGGGTAAATTCTCCGGGTTTTTTATTTGCTAATCCAAAGTAATATTTTATAATTTCCACCGTTCTTTTTGATGCTAAACCGTCTCCATATGGATTAATGCTTTTTGCCATTTTATTATAATTCTTTTTATTTTTTATTAACCTAACTGTTTCATTATATACTCTATTTTCATCAGTTCCAATAATTTTTGCAGTACCTGATTTCACAGCTTCAGGTCTTTCGGTAACCTGCCTTAAAACGAGTACCGGTTTTCCTAAAGAAGGTGCTTCTTCCTGTAATCCACCTGAATCTGTAAGCACTAAAAATGCTTTTTTCATTATCTTTGAAAAATCAAAATAATTTAACGGCGGTAACAAATAAATATTTTTAATATTGTCTAATATTTTATTTACAGGCTTTTTAATGTTGGGATTTGGATGCACAGGATAAACTAAAGTATAATCGGGATACTTAAATGCAATTCTTTTTATTGCATTGCATATATTCTCTATAGGTCTTCCAAAATTTTCACGACGATGCGCCGTAATCAATATAACCTTAGAATCCGATTCTAATATTTTTTTCACTATTTTATTTTCCACGATATAGTTTTTTTTCAAAACAGTATAAATTGCATCTATTACAGTGTTACCTGTTATGAATATTTTATTTTTGTTAATGTTTTCTTTTATAAGCGATTTTTTTGCATTTATCGTAGGACAAAAATATAAATCGCATATTTCATCAGTTAATAAACGATTCATTTCTTCGGGGAATGGGTTGTATTTATTATTTGAGCGAAGCCCCGCTTCTACGTGCCCGATAGGTATTTTCATATAAAAAGATGCCAATGCTGCTACAAAAGTAGTGGTGGTATCTCCGTGTACCAGGACTAAATCGGGTTTTTCTTTAATTAAAACCGATTCTATTTTATTCATTATAGATGTCGTTATATTAAAAAGCGATTGGTTTTCTGTCATTATATTTAAATCGTAATCCGGCCGAATATGGAATATTTTTAGAACATCATCTAAAAGATTCCTGTGCTGAGCTGTTACACATACCTTTACAGAAAGATTCCTGCCTTCTGTTTTTATATATTTTACAATCGGAACCATTTTAATGGCTTCCGGTCTGGTCCCAAAAACAACTAATATTTTTTTCATATATTCCTTTTATTTCGGAAATATCTTTCCGCTTTTTTAATATCTTTTTTTATTTCTTCAACTAAGTATTCCGGAAATTTAAATTTTTTATCATCTCTTATTTTTGAAATTAATTCCACCTTGATTTTTTTATTATAAATTGATTTAGATAAACCTAATATATATGTTTCAATACTTATTTTTCTTGAATTAAAAGTAGGTCTCATGCCTATGTACGTTACTGAATTATACCTTTTTTTATTCAAATATGTAAATGATATAAAAATGCCTTCCGGTAATATCTTGCCTTTCTCAACCTTAATGTTTGCAGTAGGAAAACCAAGCTTTTTACCCCAGCCATAGCCGCCCACAACCTTGCCATTAAAACTATATTTTCTATTTAATAAATTATTCGCTGATTCAATATCGCCTTTTAATAATAAATTCTTTATATTTGTGGATGATACTATTATATTTCTATATTTTACAGGTTCAACTATAATAGTATTTTTACAATATCGTTTAATCTGTTCAGTATGTCCTTCTCTGTTTTTACCAAATTTAAAATTATATCCGATTATTATACTATTGTATTTCTTTAAAAATAAGTTAAAAAATTCCTTTGGTGTCAGATTTTTGACATTATTAAATTTGATTATTTGAATTCTTTTTATTCCGATTGACTTTATTAATTTAACTTTTTCGTCAAGTGTATTTATACTACCTTTTTGTTTTGTAGGTAGATTATCAAATGTCAATACAACACTTTCTGCCTTGTTCTTTTTGGAGTAGTCGACCGCGGTTTTTAAAACTTTTTGGTGCCCAATATGCACTCCATCAAACATGCCGATGGTTACTACTCCCTTTTTCATATGTTATCCAATTTAATCGAGTCAGCGATTGAATATTTACCGATTTTTTCCCTTATAAGTTTACTCACTACTCCACAAGTTCCAAGTTTTTCAGCAATGTCTTCCGCCAACTTTCTAATATATGTCCCTTTTGAACAGTCAACCTCTAATTCTAATTCTTTTGTCGAATAATTTAGAATCTTTATTCTATATATTTCTATTATCCTCGGTTTTATTTTTACTTGTATACCTGCCCTGGCATATTCATAAAGTTTTTTACCTTTATACTTAATTGCAGAATAAATATGAGGTATCTGTTTTATCTTACCCTTAAATTTTTTTAATACTTTTTCTATTTTTATTTTATTTAATACAGGTATTTCTAATTTGTTAATTATTTTTCCTTCCAAATCCCCTGTATCTGTTTTGATACCAAGTTGAATTTTGACAATATATCTTTTCTTAAGCGACATGAACTTTTCCGATTCTTTTGTTGCAGCACCTATCAAAACAATCAGAAGACCCGAAGCAAGCGGATCCAAAGTACCTGCATGTCCGATTTTTCCGGGATTATACTTCCTTTTTATAACTCTGATAACATCATATGAAGTTATACCCGACGGTTTATTAATTAAAAGAATGTTTTCCATAAAAAATCAGGGAATAGCGTATAGAGTTTAGAGATTAGCAAATAATTATTAAAAAATTTTTCCCCTTTCACTATCCCCTATACGCTATACACTACCCTCTATCATTTTGATATTGCTTTTTTTACTTCTTTGAGAATGATTTTTATTGCTTCGTTAATATTACCTTTAACAGTACAACCCGAAGCATTTCTATGACCGCCTCCGCCAAACTTATTAGAAATTTTATTTACATCTATTTCTTTTATAGAACGAAAACCTACTTTAATAAAGTTTTTTTCATTCAATTCCCTAAAAATCATCCATACCTTAATATCAGGAAGCATGCCAACGTAATTAATGATACCTTCTGTATCTTCAACAGTTGAATTTGTTTTTTTATAATCATCCAAGGTAATTGTAGTATATGCTATCCTTCCGGATTCTTCTGTTTTCATATTATCTAATGCTATACCTGTAAGCTTAAGTGCGTTTAATGATTTGGTTCCATATATATATTTTTCTACTGTTGCAGAATCCACACCGCATTCCAGTAGTTCGGCAGCTATCATATGCGACCTTGAGTTTGTATTTGCCTGTGTAAAATTTCGGGTATCTGTAACTATCCCCACATAAAGACATTCCGCCTCAATTTTCGTCAATGGCACTTTTAAATACCGGAATATAAAATAAACCAGTTCTGAAACAGAAGATGAATAATGATCAAACCAATTTATATCTGCCCAATTTGTTTTTAAAATATGATGGTCAATATTAATTGTTTTTTTTGTTTGTTCATTTATATTCATGCTTATTCCGAAACGTGAAATATCGGCACATTCAAAATAAACTGCAACATCAAATTTTTTTTCTATTTTTTTTACAATATTAATCTTATTAGAGTATGTAAGAAATTTTAGGAATGAAGGAATGGTATCGTAACTATATATAAAAGCATTTTTCCCTAAACGCTTTAGCAGAGAATATAATGCAAGCATGCTGCCAATTGCATCACCATCGGGTTTTGTATGTCCAGTTATAAAAAAAGTTTTATTTCTTGGATCTTTTAGAACGTTTTTTATTTCGGCGAGATTCTTTTTGTAATTTAGGGGTATTTTCAAATTTTTCCTCCTCAATTTGATTTAACAATTCTAAAACTCTTGTTGCACGAACAGGTGTATCGTCATATTCAAACCTTACAACAGGTGGAAATTTTATATGTAAAGTACGCCCTATCTGGCCGTTTATAAAAGCACGGGCATCTTTTAAAACAATCGCTGTTTTCTTCTTTTCTTCTTCGGTACCTAATACACTGTAAAATACGGTTGCATAACGCATATCAGGCGTAAGATTTATTCCAGTTATTGTTGTAAAACCCATTTCATCGCGAAGATATCTTGTAAATATTTCAAATATCTTTTCTCTTAAGACTTCGCAAATCCTCGCAGCTCTTAATTCACCCATATTACCATCCAACCAAGTCCTTTACGGATATTAATGCAAAATATAACCCTAACGCTATAAAAATAAATCCAAATACTTTATTAACTATAATCATCCATTTGCCTGATTTTGGAATTACCATACCGGTAAATGTGCCTGCTATTATTAAAAGTATTCCCATACCAAATGCATATACAAATAATAGCGTTGTTCCAAATAAAATATTCTGCTTTGATGCAACATATGTCAAAATAGTTGCCAAAACAGGAGTAGTACAAGGTGCTGCAATAAATCCGGAAACAAAACCTATTGCGATAGCCGGTAGAATTCCTTTTTTGGAAAAATTAGGAGCAGATATTATAGGCAAACTTATTTTTATAATACCTATCATCCACAAACCCATTATTAAAATAATACTTCCCACTACAATATTGGTTATAGGATTTGATTGTATCCTTCCGAACATACTCCCGCTTAAAGAAGCGATTGCACCTAAAATAGTGTAGGTTATCGCCATGCCAAATACGTATGCAACCGAAAGCAAAAAACTACTGAATTTGCTTTTTTGTTCTCTGGAACCGATATAACCTACAATAACTGGGATTAAAGGATATACGCAGGGCGTGAGACTCACAAAAACACCACTGATAAAAACAGCAAAATATGTATATAGTGAAATACTGAAGTTTTCCATTAAAATTAAATGCTTTTTACTAATAAACACATATTATAAATTGCTTTTATATTATTATTTTCACAGAATTTTATTGCTTTTTCACTTTCCGCACCGGGTTGCATCCATATATATTTTATTCCCTTAATTTTACAATCTTCTACTATTTTTTCTGTGACTTCCGGCGGAGTAACAATATCAATTGCATCAACTGTAACCGGTATGTCATTAACCAAACCATAACATTTTATTCCTTCAATTTCATTCAAATTAGGATTAATCGGGAAAACATTATATCCTTTTTTAATCAGTTCTAAAAGAATTCTATAGGCAACTTTTTCTTTTGATTTAAAGGAGCCGGCAACCGCAATATTTTTTTTCTCTAAGAACTCTTTTACAATATTTTCCATCTGTTCCCTTTTAATAGTTTTCAGACAATACTTCGTAGTAACCCTGTGGATGCTTGCATGCCGGACATTCTTTAGGTGCTTCTTTTCCCTCAAAAATATATCCGCAATTACGGCAATGCCATTTTACTACTCTATCTTTTTTGAATACACTATTATTTTCTATCTGTTTCGCTAAATCCCTATATCTGTTTTCATGAAATTTTTCTACTTTTGCTATCTGTTTGAATGATTCGGCAATATTAGTAAATCCTTCTTTTTGTGCCACTTCGGAAAAATTGGAATATAATGTAGTCCATTCAAGATTCTCTCCATCCGCAGCATGAATAAGATTTTCTTTCGTTGTCTTAATAATCCCTGCCGGATAACTCGCCGATATTTCTAAATCTCCGCCCTGCAGATATTTGAAAAATACTTTTGCATGTTCTTTTTCATTTTCTGCAGTCTCAAGAAAAATAGCGGATATTTGTTCAAAACCTTCTTTTTTTGCGGCAGAAGCAAAAAAAGTATATCTATTCCTTGCCTGAGATTCTCCTGCAAATGCTTTCAGTAAATTCTTTTCTGTTTCACTTCCTTTTAGATTCATCTTTTTCTCCTTTTTTTAATATTTCCTGCATCTTTTGCCATCTTTCTTCTCCTAAACATTCACGTGCCGCTTTACACCATTCAATACAAGAGGGTACTTTTTCTTTATAAATAAATTGTTTACATTTCGGACACTTTACACGTAATTCATCAGAAAACATCTCCACTTCATGACCGCAGTAAGAACATATGTGTATACTAACTTTTATGTTTCTTGATGACTGCCCCGGACATTTATCAAACATATTAACTTCAGTACACAGGATACAGAATACAGGATACAGCTAAAATCAAAACTACGATACTTTAAAAGCTGTATTCTGTGTACTGTTTGCTGTATACTGCCTTACTTTGTTCTATTCTCTCTGTAATATTTGTATGTAAGTGGTTCTTCAACACTTACTATGCTTCCATCTAATACATCAGCAATAAATAATGAGTGAGTACCGCAGTCAATTGTCATATCTTTTATTACACGACAATCCATCCAACTAAGAATATCATCAAATATAGGAGAGTTCGTGATTTCAGTATGATATTTTATATTTTCAAATTTGTTTATATCTCTTCCAGATTTTAAACCAAAAATCGGAATCATGCTTAATTGACTTTGTTTTAAGATATTTATCGCAAATACACCGCTTTCTTTGATAAGTTCATATGTATAGTTTTTCTTATTTATTCCTAAAGCAATTCTTAAAGGAACTGATGTAATCTGAAATACTGTATTTGATATCTGTCCATTTACCTTGTTTTCATTACCTATAGAAGTTATAACATATAAACCATATGTTATTGTATTAACGGCACCAATTACTTTTTTTCTATCTTGTACCATAATAAAATCAAGTTAAAATAAAAAGTTTAAATATAAATAAAAAACAAAAACGTAAAATCAAGTATAAATAAAAAGTTTAAATATAAATAAAAAACAAAAACGTAAAGGCAAGTTAAAATTAAAAGTATAAATATAAATTGAGTCAAAATAAAAGACTTAATTTTAATTTAAACTTTTTATTTATACTTGCTGTTTATATGTTCATCCAGCTCCATATCTTGCTTTCTTCTTCTTCAAACCAATTACCAGTATCGGTCAAGTAATAATAAACATTTCGCAAAGAGTCCAAATGCTCTTTTTCTTGTGCCATTAATTGTTCAAATAATTTTATTTCTATTTCATTTTTTGTGCTTTTATAGAAATTCCTATATGCATTATATCCGGTTATTTCCATATCCATAGCCAATTCATAACCTGTAATATTCTTAACGTCTTTCCTTAAATCAATCTTTTTGGCTTTTGCAAAAAATTCTTTCAGACTTAATTCTACAGAAGGTAAATTTTTTGATAATGATATGCTTTTGTCTTTTATGTTTTTATTGAGTATTTCATATGTATCATCGGCTTTCTTGGCATGATCAACTTCCTGGCTAGCCAGTGAATAAAAAAGCTGTTTACTAAGAATATTTTTATTCTTTCTTGCCATGTCAAGATACAATATAGTGCCTTTTTTTTCAAAATTCAATGCAAACTCTAAAGAATCAATTTTTTTCATAATTTCAACTCACTACTTTGCTTCAATTTTTATTTTAACTTTTTACCTTTAACTTGCATCTTTAAAATTGCTTTAAAAACTCTAAATCATTCTCATAGAAAAGACGCATATCATTTATTCCATATTTTAACATTGCTATTCTTTCTATGCCCATTCCAAAAGCGTACCCGGTATATTTTTCAGTATCATATTTTACAAATTCAAATACTTTCGGATTTACCATTCCACAACCAAGCAACTCAACCCAGCCGGTCTGTTTACATACACTGCACCCAATACCTTTACAAATTAAGCACTGCATATCAACTTCAGCCGATGGTTCAGTAAAAGGAAAATAACTCGGTCTAAATCTTGATAAGACTTCACCGCCAAACATTTTCTTAACAAATATTTCCAAAACCGCCTTTAAATCGGCGAATGTTATATTTTCATCTACAGCCAGTCCTTCTATTTGATGAAATATATATGAATGAGATGCATCAACAGATTCATGTCTATAAACACGCCCGGGGGCTATTATCCTTATTGGGGGTTTATATTTTTCCATTACATGAATTTGCACGGGAGAAGTATGTGTTCTTAGAACAATTTCTTCCTGACTATTTCTATCCAGTTCCATGGGCTTGATATAAAAAGTATCTTGGATATCTCTTGACGGATGATCTTTTGGTATATTTAATGCGGTAAAATTATAGTAATCCTTTTCCATATCCGGACCCGTTGCAATGCTAAATCCGAATCCTAAAAATATATTTTTAACTTCATCCATTGTTTGCATCAAGGGATGAATCTTACCTATTTCTAACGGTTTACCGGATAATGTTATATCTATACTATTTTCGGCATGCTCTGATATACTTGCCCTCTTTATTTCATTTTTACGTTTTTCTATCTCTTCGATAATACGCTGTTTTATTTCATTTATCTTTTTGCCAGTATTTTTTTTTTCTTCAATAGATAATTTAGAAATATTTGATAATTCATCTGTAAGAATGCCCTTTCTTCCAATATATTTTAAGCGAATTTTTTCTAATTCTTCTTGTGTTAGTATTGATGATATTTCACTAATTACATCTTCTATTTTTATCATATTTATTTTCTGCCTTTCCTTATACCTACAAGTTTATCCAAGTGCTCCTTTGCCGATTTGTGATCAGGTTGCAAGATGAGCGTTTTCTCATACATTTTTCTGGCAGCACCCCTATCATTATTTGCTTCTTTTACTATGCCCATATTGAAATAAATATCTTCATTTTTGGGATTTATTTTTAATGCTTTCTCAAATTCCGAAATAGCTTCTTCATATTTACCATTCAAGAAATAAAACTTGCCCATTTCTATCAAATCAACCTCATCTTTTGAAACATTATCTGAAACTTCTTTTTTCACTATTTTCCTCCGCATTTATTTTTATAAATTTTTCAAATTATCTATGTCATTATATTTACCTATAACGACAAGGGTATCGCCATCCTGTAAAATCTCATTAGGCGACGGAGCAATTACCAATACTTCTTTAAAATCTGTATCCCCATCTTCCTTAATATACGGTTCCTTCCTCTTTATACCGATTATTTGCAGTTTATACCTTTCTCTGACATTCAAATCTCTTATGTTCTGATCTATAAACACTTTCGGAACAATTACTTCCGCCATTGTATATTCAGGTGAAAGCTCTATTGCCTCCACAATATTCGGTGATACGAATGTCTCTGCCACTTTTATGCCCATGTCAAATTCCGGAAAGACTATTCTGTCCGCTCCGATTTTTTGCAATACTCTTGCGTGTATATCATCCAGTCCTTTAACTATAATATATTTTACCCCTAACTCTTTTAATATAAGAGTTGTGAGAATGCTTGCCTCACGATTACCACCTGAAGCAACAACTACCGTTCCGAAATCACTTATTCCTAATTTCCTCATTGTTTGTTCATCTGTGGCATCGGCAACAACGGCCTGTGTAACAAAAGATGATACTTCCTGAATCCGTTGCTCATTTTTGTCTATAACCAAAACCTGAACACCTTTTTCCGCAAGTGTTTTTGCCACCGCCATTCCAAAAGTCCCTAATCCAATTACCGCAATTTGTTTCATAAATTTCTCAATTAATACACTTTTTCAAACTTCCGACCATTTTCCTAATTTTATCCAACTGCAATCTTTTCTTCCGCAAATACATATTTTATTGAAGCATCTTCTTTTATTACCGCTATAGCAACGGTTAAGGGACCTAAACGTCCTATGAACATGGTAATAATAATCAATAACTTGCCAATAGGAGTAAACAGAGACGATAACGAAAGTGGATTTCCCACTGCGGTTGATAGTCCGCAGGTTGCAAAAGCCGAAACAACTTCAAAAACTATTCTTATTAAATCTTTCCCTTCAATGATTACTAAGAATAGAGTAATAATAAATATAAAAAATATAGATAAAATAAATAACGAATAGGATTTCTGAACGATTTCTACGGGAATTGTTCTGCGAAATATAGATACATCTTTTTTACCCTTCAGCATCGCTTTAATAGATGCTAATAGAGTGGTAAATGTCGTTGTTTTTATTCCGCCACCTGTACCTGACGGAGAAGCGCCTATAAACATAAAAGCAATCATTAAAATCATTGTCGGTACTGTTAGAAGTGAAATATCTACAGTGTTAAAACCTGCTGTTCTTGTCGTTATGGATTGAAAATATGAGGCTAACATTTTGCTTTTTAAAGATAATATTTTAAATGTTCCGCTATTTGAATACTCAAATATAAATATTAGGATAGTACCTAAAAATATTAAAAAAAATGTCGTTTTTAAAACAATCTTTGAATGTAATAGTAACCGTTTTGTTTTTTTGTAATAAAAAAGGTCGCTTAATACAATAAAACCAATGCCGCCTATAATTATAAGTGTGGTAATTGTAAGATTAACATTTATAGAATCAAGATATTTAATTAAACCTAAATCAAATGTTGTAAATCCCGCATTACAGAATGCAGAAATGGAGTGAAATATTGAATATCCTATGCCTGACCATAATCCGAATTCAGGAATCCATTTTATTGAAAGAAACAATGCGCCTATAAACTCTATTATTAAAGTAATTTTGACTACATATATTATAAATTTTTTTATTTCTAAAAATGAAAAAGTCTGTATACCTTCAACAAAAGCAAGTCTGTCTTTTAATGATACCTGCTTACCTATTACAATTGCAAATAGAGTAGCAAGCGTCATATATCCAAGTCCACCTATTTGAATAAGCATCATTATTATAATCTTTCCAAAAACCGACCAATGGGCAGCAGTATTGACAACTATTAATCCGGTAACGCAAACAGATGAAGTAGCGGTAAACAGTGCATCAATAAAATTAGTATATGAATAATTGGATGAAGAAAAAGGTAGAGATAGTATTATTGCTCCGATTAAAATAACAGAAATAAATCCAATTATCAGAATCTGTGATGGTGAAAATTTCATATTATTTAGGTATTAAGATAGATTATGACTTAGCAATATTAACAAGTTGTGCAAAGTCTTCGGGTGATGAAATCGCCATTTCAGCTAATACTTTCCTATTCAACAATATACCTGCTTTTTTAATACCGCTTATGAATTTACTATATGATAAACCATTCAATCTCGATGCAGCATTGAGCGTTAAAATCCATTGGCTTTTTTTGTCACGCTTTTTTTGCTTTCTTCCTACATATGAATGCACCAATGCTTTATCTACACGCTCTGATGCGTGTATATATACATTTTTATTTGACAATCTAAAACCTTTTGACTTTTTAAAAAGTCTTTTTTTCCTTCTTCTTGTAACAATTCCACCTTTAATACGCATAGTTAATTCAAGTTAAAGTCATAATAACTAAAAATTTAAACTTTTAACTTTTAGCTTATAACTTATCCCTTGCCTCCTTTTAAATGTATGGTAAAAGCGTTTTAATCATTTTAGCATCTGTTTTATTTAGCAATTCAGATTTTTTTAAATGACGCATTCTATTTGGTGCCTTGCCCGTTAATATATGGCGAGCAAACGCTTTTTTTCTTTTAATTTTGCCTGTTCCCGTTGCAAAAAACCTTTTTTTAGCACCGCTATGTGACTTTAATTTCGGCATTTTATTCTCCTTTAAAAACCAGAGGATAGAGATTAGAGGTTAGTGATTAGTTTTTAATTCATAGTTTATCTCTTATTTTTTCTATGAACTACGAACTAAAAACAATGTCCGCCACCGCGTCGTTCTTGCTCGCCAATGTCTCAGTTGCGGAAACTTTTCCCTATATGCGCACCCTATCCGCTATCTATTTTAGGTTGATTTAGGTGTTTTTGGCGAAAGAATAACATTTATAGAATTTCCGAGTTGACGAGGCGGAGCATCGGGAACCCCATATTCACTCACTGCAGCAAGCAACCTTTGCATTTTTTCGCTTCCAACAGATATATGTTCCCGTTCTCTCCCGAAAAACTGCATTGTAATTTTTACCTTATTCTTTTCTTCGAGAAATCTCTGTATATGCTTCTGCTTAACTTCCAAATCATGTTCGCCAATCTTGGGTCTCAGTTTTATTTCCTTTAATACACCTGTTTTATGGGGCGTTTTGTTCTTCTTTTCTTGAATGTATTTATACTTTTTATAATCAATAATCCTGCAAACAGGTGGCGCAGCATTTGGGGCTATCTCGACTAAATCCAATCCTAATTCTCGTGACCTTGATATTGCCTCGGATATTGCCTTTATGCCCAATTGAGCGCCGTCAAAATCTATTAGACGAACATTTTGTGCCCGAATCTGACTATTAATCCTTAAATAACTTTTTGAAATTTTACATCACCCCCTTATAAATTTTTCGGTCGCCGCGGCGACCTCCAAAATTTAAGTAATGTGTAATTAGTAATTTGGATATGTATTTTTAAATAAATCTTGCGAAAAATTTATCCCAAACTACTAAACTTGTCCTGATTCATCGGGATTACTCACACTAACTACAAGTCGTTTATCATGGCTAAAACAAAAACAGCCACCGGCTGTTTTTACAAGATTTTTTTAATCTTTTCGGAATTAATTATTCCGAATAACTTAATATTACCTTTTCTCCACCGGATTAAGGTGTCCCTTTATGTGGGAACTTATCTTTATTATATAATATATTATTTTATTGTCAAGTGAATAATGTTTAACTATGGTTATTTGATCCGTTTGTATTAAGTGTTTCAATTACCTCTAAAAATCTTTTAATCTCATAAGTCTGAGTAGTATTTTCCCCGTATTTTCTTACTGAAACTGTCTGAGAATTCTGCTCTTTTTCGCCAATTATAATAATAAACGGGACTTTTTCTAACTGCGATTCTCTTATCTTATAATTAAGTTTTTCACTTCTTGAATCAACTTCAACCCTATAATCCTTGAACTCATCTTTTATTTTATGTGCATATTCAATCTGTTCATTAGTTATAGGGAGTATTTTCAACTGGACGGGTGCAAGCCATAACGGAAACGCACCTCCATAATGCTCTATCAAAACCCCAAAAAATCTTTCCAGTGAGCCCATGAGAGCGCGATGTATCATAACCGGTTGCACAGGTTTTCCGTCTTCACCTATATATTCTATTTTGAAAGCATTAGGTATATTAAAATCAACCTGAATAGTTGAACATTGCCAAGAACGACCAAAACAGTCTTTTATTTTTATATCTATTTTCGGACCGTAAAAAACACCTTCACCCGAATCAACCTGATAAGCTAAGTTCATATGTTCAATTGCTTTTTTAAGTGCATTGGTGGCTTTTTCCCAATGCTCCGGATTCCCAACCGAATTTTCGGGTCTGGTACTTATATAGATATCATACTCATTAAAACCAAAAGTCTTTAATACGAAAATTACGAATTTTATTACGCTGACTATTTCTTCTTCCAATTGCTCTAAACGACAATATATATGTGCATCATCTTGGGTAAAACCTCTCACACGCATAAGTCCGTGCAAAACACCGCTTTTTTCATAACGATAGACTGTTCCAAGTTCGGCATAACGAATCGGTAAATCACGATAACTCCTAAGATGCGACTTATAAACCATTATATGGAAAGGACAATTCATCGGTTTTAGCATGTATTCCTGTCCGTCAATATCTATTGGAGAATACATATTATCGCGATAAAAATCCCAATGCCCGCTTGTCTTCCACATTTCAAGATGGGCAATATGAGGAGTATTTAATAATTGGTAGCCGTTCTTTAGATGTTCGTCTTTCCAGAAATCTTCAATAATTTTCCTAATCAATGCACCTTTCGGATGCCAAAGAATTAGTCCTGAACCGACTTCTTCCTGAATTGAAAATAAATCTAAGGTCTTGCCAAGAATTCTATGGTCACGTCTTTTCATTTCTTCAAGTTTCTTTATATGAGCGTCTAATTCTTCTTTTGAGTAAAAGACCGTACCATATATCCTTTGAAGCATTTTATTCTTTTCATTGCCACGCCAATATGCACCTGCGATAGAAAGTAATTTAAAATGTTTAATTTCTTTTGTAGATTCAAGATGCGGACCGCGACATAAATCAATGAAATTGCCATGCTGATACAATGAAACTTTTTCGTCGGAAATATCGTTTATTAGTTCAACTTTATAAATTTCACCTTTCTGTTTAAAAAATTCAATTGCATCATGCCTGTTCATCTCTGTTCTAACAAACTTATGATTTTCCTTAGCTATTTGCTTCATTTTTTCTTCAATTTTAGACAAATCATCTGGAGTAAAAGGATTGGAAGTATCAAAATCATAATAAAAACCATCTTCAATTGCAGGACCTATAGCGAGTTTTGTATTAGGAAAAATCTCACAAACAGCCTGTGCCATTATGTGTGAAGTTGAATGCCGTAGAACTTCCAATTCAGATTTGTTTTTAGCCATATTGATATCATTTCTTTATTTAAATGGGCGGTACAGGATTCGAACTAAACTTCTTTTAAATGGGTGCGACAGGATTCGAACCTGTGACCCCTTGCGTGTCGAGCAAGTACTCTAACCAACTGAGCTACGCACCCATTTCCTGTGACCACTCCCGATGTCAATCGGGATACTCTAACCCCGCCACTAAACCATAGGCGGGCAGGCAGCTGAGCTAACCGCCCAAGATACTACAAGTAAAAAGTTAAAAGTACAAAGTTAAAATTAAGTCTTTTTACTCTTGTTTTTATTTTAACCTTTAACCTTTTACTTCTAACTTGCTTTTTTAGGTGCGGGCCGGATTTGAACCGGCGAATCGCAGTTTTGCAGACTGCTCCCTTAGCCACTTGGGTACCGCACCGGACAACCAATTCAAAATTAAAAGTTAAAAATTCAAAATTAAGATTTTTATATCCATTTTGAATTTTTCATTTTGCACCTGTAATTACCTTTTAACTGTATTATATAAAATCTATCATTACAATTTCTAATTTTAAATTTTACATTTTTAATTGACTTTACTAGCGGGAGACGGGGCTCGAACCCGCGACATTCTCGTTGGCAACGAGACATTCTACCACTGAATTACTCCCGCAGATTCACTCAGGAGTTCGTTTCGTCAGCACACGGTCCCTTTTTGCGAGGGGCCGTCCACACTCGTCCCGCTGAATGCTATAAGCGGGACTCCGTGAGGGCTTCCTCAACGTCTCCTTCGTTCAACATTATTTGAAAGTACGAAAATTTCTTGTTCGCTCACTATTAAACTAATTGTTGATTCTCAATGAACTAATTTTAACTTTTAACTTATAACTTTTTACTTGCCCTATTTATGCTGGGGGCGGGACTTGAACCCGCACTCCTTTTGGGAACACGCCCCTCAAACGTGCGCGTATACCAATTCCGCCACCCCAGCAAAAACTTCAATTCAAAATTATAAATTAAAAATGAAGATTTTCACATGCATTTTAAATTTTATTTTTTTTCCGCCACTGAAGCTTTGGCGGATCCGCCTACGACTTAGTGGCGGATAATTGCCTCATTTGTTTTGCACTGGCGACGGTACCTATTGAGATTGCGATGGTGCAGGCGATTGCGCCGGTTGCTGCTGTTGAGGAGCTACCGGTATTTTTTCAGCCAAAGACCTGCTACGTGATTTTGAAACAAGCACTGTTAAAGTTAATGAAGTAATTATAAATATAACAGCTATGGTTGCTGTAATCTTTTTTATAACTATAGGTGTTGTAGTTCCGCTAAATGCCGATTCACTACCGCCACCACCGCCAAATATGCCGGAAATACCAGAACCTTTTCCAGCTTGTAAAAGAACAATTAAAATTAAACACACGCTCGCAATAATATGAATCGTTAAAACAAATCCGTACATAATACACCTCAATTAAAATTAAAAGTTTCCGCCACTGAAACTTAGGCGGATTCACCCCCACCACTGATACTCTGGTGGGCAAGAAAAAATTAGTGGAGAAAAAAGTTTAAATTAAAATTAGAGTTTTCAAAATTCGTCTTTTTGTCTCTATTTTAATTTATACTTTTTATTTATACTTGCATCTTATGCTCCGTATTTCAAAAGTTTCCCGGCATTAGATAATGCTATAGGCATTATTTCACGTGCCGCTATTCTTCCAAGTCCGCCGGAAATACAATCAGTCTCGCTGAATCTTTGTACCTTATCAAATCTGCACTTTTTTGAATATATCAATAAAGGTACAGGATGCCAAGAATGCCCGGCATGAACAGCAGGTGTTGAATGGTCACCTGTTATTATTATAACATCGGGGTTCAAACTTGTCAAGACCGGCAGTGATTTATCTACCTGTTCAATTATTTTCACTTTTCTTTGAAAATCACCGTCTTCACCGGATGAATCCGTTTGTTTTATATGTACATAAAAGAAATCATATTTTGAAAAATTGTCTTTTAATGTTTGAAATTCTGTTTCTATCGTATCACCTGATTTAAGAACTTCCATACCGCAAAGCTGTGCAAGTCCTTTATACATAGGATAAAGTGCGATACATGCAGGAGTAAGTTGATAAACTTCCTGAAACTTAGGAAGTTTTACCATTTTTGAAAATCCGCGAAGCAAAATCATATTTGCCGGATGGTCATTTTTTAAAATCTCTTTTGCTTTTTGAATAAATTTATTTACTACATCAGCGGTAACTTTTGCTGATTCTTCAGTTGCAACAGCATCCAATGGTTTTAATCCTTCTTTTTGCGGATCTGAATCTAATATTTTATCTACAAGACCTTTTCCTCTAAATATTATTGAAAATCTATGTTCCTTAACCGGTCTTGCAAATATTTTTATACCGTCAATTACCATTCCATCAAGTTTTTTACAAATATCTATGTTTTTATCTGTTGAAATTCTACCGGCACGGCGGTCAGTAATAATTCCTTTTTCATCAACAGTGCAGTAATTTCCCCTCGCTGCCATATCATCATCAGTAAATTTAAATTCTATTCCAAGGGTGTCCAGTAATCCTCTGCCTATTTCATGCTTTAACGGATCATAGCCGAAAATTGATAAATGTGCAGGTCCGCTACCCGGTGTAATTCCGGACGAAATCGGGTCAGATAAACCACAAATAGATTTTTTTGCAAGTTCATCCATATTAGGATGATTTGCTGTCTCAAGTTCGGTCTTACCGGATTCATTTTGTACACCACCCAAACCATCCATAATCAGCAAAACAATTTTACTATCTGTTTTTGTTGTCAACTTTTTCAAAAATTCCTGTTCTATCATTTAAAATCTCCAAAAAATTATTTATTTTATTTTGTCAAATTCTTCACGACTTATACCGCATTGATGTAAAATCGCTATCAATGTTCCTTTTGCCAACTCACTATGAAGTGGAACAACCGTCCTGAATTGTTCCTTCTGTAAACTTACATGACTCCCTTTTTGTCGCACAACTTCAAATCCCACTTTTTTTAATATTTTTATTAATTCTCTGCCAGATAATACTGGAAGTTTCGCCATTATAAAAGCCCTCAATGCACAGCAACTTCAAAAGGATAAATTATCATTTCTCCATTGGTCTTTGACAATTCATCTGTACCGAAACTCTCTAAATATAATTCTACCGCTTCTTTAAGATTTTTTTCGGCCTCTTCAAGTGTCTTCCCCTGACTTACAACATCTAATTCTATACAATGTGCAACATATAATTTGTTTTCCTTAGTAATAACTGCATTAAAATGTCTTTTCATATTTCCCCCACCACTACTTTTTCAAAAATTCCTGCTCAAGCATTTAAAATCTCCAAAAAATTA
>DMMW01000016.1:10989-13615 GCA_003452965.1 Elusimicrobiota bacterium | reverse complement strand
ACTTCGGGAACTTCTTTTTTGATAGCTTTTTCAATACCGTTTTTCAATGTCATAGATGCCATTGGACATCCGGCACAAGCAGCTAATAGTTTTACTTTTACAATTCCGTCTTCGGTTACGTCAATTAGTTGAACATCTCCACCATCCTGCTTCAAAAACGGTCTTATTTTTTCCAACGCTTTCTCCACTTTTTCTCTCATTTACCCTCCAATAAACTGCAATTTAAAATTAAAAATGAAAAATTGTGGTGTTTTTTTCATCTCTTGCTGTCATTCTGAGGAATCCGCCAAGTGGCGGATGACGAAGAATCTCAACACCGAGATGTTTCGTTTCACTCAACATGACAGCTCAATCACCATAATCAATATTACAATATTTAAAATAATTATTCAAGTGGTAAAATAAAAATATCTTCCAAAATCATCTTATCTTCGCCGTATTGTATTTGTGAAACCCTTGCAGATGTAATCAGATTATATTTCTGCCTGTATTCGTTTTTTAATTCCTGATATTCCTTCTGCATTCCTTTTTCCTTGTAAATAACTGCGAGATTACCTATAAAATCTACGTAATTCGGGTTTAGTTCAGTTGCTTTTTTGAAATAATATACCGATTTGTCAAAATCATTCCGTATCCAATAAATAAAACCTAAATTATTCCATAATCTTGCGTCTTTTGGTTTTTTTTCAATCGCATTTTTATAATAATTATCGTCAGTAGATATATAAACAACATATGAATTCAATATTTTTGCGATTTTATATTTTTTTTCATATTCTTTTGCTGTTTTTAAGTTGCCAAGTTCGTTATTTATTTCTAACATATGCTTCATCGCATCCGGATTTTCTGGATTTTCTTTTAATATTTCCTTAAATTCAGAAATTGCATTAAAATTATTATCCTGTTTTAATAATAACTGTCCTATTTTCAATCTTGACGGGATAAACGTGGGATTTAATTCAACACTTTTTTGTAAATATTTCATATCTTCGGTTATAAAACCAAAAACATAATTCAAATAGTAGTCCTGTGGATTTTTTTCAAGCAGTTTTTTATAATCATCTTGTTTAACATCATATAACAGCCAAGAATAACCGATATTTCCTATCGGATTAAATAATTTCAACCATTTATGTTTTTCTTGTATAGCAAAAACATCATTTAAATTGTTCGCATTTATCAAAAACCTGCCGGTTGACGGTTCAATCGGATTCATTATAACATCAGGATTGTTTTGAAGGAATTTTATTACCAAAAATCTATCCTGACCCCAGTCGATATTAGAATCTGCAAGATATTTATAACCGTTTTTGGGTCCGCCAATAAATTCATTGAAATACGCCAAGTAATGCGGATGTATGATAATGCTACCTACTGCAAACCAACCAATTAACAACCATAATATTGAATTGAATACCATTTTTTTAGAATTTGCCAGGTCGCTTACATATATATATAAGAAGGGAAATATAGGTAAAAGATATCTAATACCCGGATTGCTATTTGTAAATAAGATAAAAGGTAATGTTAAGCTAAGAATTGGTATTATTAGATTAAGTTTTCCTTTATTTCTAATAGATATTGCCATTACCAGTAAAATTATTAAAGGAATCGGTACTTTTATTAAAAAAGCGATTATAAAATAATACCACCAGCCCTTTAAACTCCGTTCTCCCATTAAAAAAGTAGGATGTCCGGATTCGGTTATATGCTTTTGAATGTCAAATCCATAAAGAAACGGTGCCGGAACCGGAACCGGTATAGACGATAAAACCGGTGTTTGTGATAATTTAGTAAAAAAACTGCTTTCAAACGAAAACCTTTTTAATGATTTGAAACTACCGGTAAATTTATAACCTAAATTCAAAACAAAAAGACCGATAATACAAATTAATACTAATTGTTTGACTAATTTCCCAATTGTTAATACATTCTGAATATTATCTTTTTTTAAAATTGCTTTTCTTTTTTTAGATTCTTCACTATCGCTCAGAATGACAGCCGCCGGAAATAAAATTTTTGTCAATCCCATGAAAATATATATAGGAATCAGAAACACACCTGTATATTTTGATAAAAGTGCTAATCCAAAAACTAAACCGGCTAATATTATTCTTTTTGTATCTTTTATTTTTTCAAGCGATTTTTCATAAGAATAAAAACCCAAGAATATAAATAATGTAACCAACATATCCTGAACAATTAAAGGAGAATAAGCGATTATATTAGGACAAAATGTAAATAAAAAAAGGGCTAATAAGCCCGATAACTCCCCGAATTTTTCTTTTGCATATTTAAATATAAAAAAACCTAAAATTACAGAAAAGACAGCCATTATCAACCTAGCATAATATATTTTTTCATCATCATTTTTAAAATTGCTGTCTTTTAACAGAAATCCGTGTATATAATAGGAAAGCGGTGGGTGAAAAACTGACGCTTCAACTACCCAGCCGGAACCAGAAGCTAAATATTCGCCGGCTTTAAGACATTTCATTTCATCATATGTATCGCTTTTGACTTTAATTGTTGAAACTATCCGCAGATAAAATATTAAAAGCAGAAGTGGAACTAAAAAATAGGTAAGTTTTTTGAACATTATAATTTTGATATGATTACACAGATT
>DMMW01000016.1:4221-10771 GCA_003452965.1 Elusimicrobiota bacterium | reverse complement strand
ATCGCACAATCTCACTATACATTTGGTGTTTTTAGATGGTGATTTGTTTGTTTCTGGAAGTTATGTCCCGCTTTTAGAATTGTCTTCTCATCAAATGGTTTGCCCAAAAGCTGCAGGCCTATAGGCAAATTATCGGATGAAAAACCACACGGTATACTTATACCGCAAATTCCTGCAAGGTTACATGAAATTGTAAAAATATCCGAGAGATACATTTGCAGCGGATCAGCTGTTTTTTCTCCTATCTTAAAAGCAACCGACGGTGATGTGGGGGTTAAAATTATATCAACATCTTTAAACACTTCGTCAAAATCATTTTTAATAAGCGTTCTTACTTTTTGCGCCTTCAGATAATAAGCGTCGTAATATCCCGAAGAAAGCGTGTATGTACCGAGCATAATCCTTCTTTTCACTTCGCTTCCAAAACCTGCTGCTCTTGTTTTTTCGTACATTTCAATTAATGAATCAGATTCCGCCCTAAATCCATATTTTACGCCGTCATATCTTGCTAAGTTTGCTGATGCTTCAGAAGGTGCAATAATATAATATACACTTACCGCATATTTTGTATGCGGCAACGAAACCTCTTTTATCTGCGCCCCCATTTTTTCAAAAATATTTACTGAATCTTTGATTGTTTTTTCGACTTCTCTATCCATCCCGCTAACAAAATATTCTTTTGGTAAACCTATTTTCAGTCCTTTAATATCTTTTTCAATCTCTTGCAGATAATCATCTACAGGAATATTTATTGAAGTTGAATCTTTCTTATCATAACCTGAAATCGCCTGTAAAATTAAAGCATTATCCCTAATATCTTTTGAAAAAGGTCCTATCTGATCCAATGAAGATGCAAATGCTATAAGACCATACCTTGACACCCTTCCGTATGTCGGTTTCATACCCACAACTCCGCATAAGGAAGCAGGTTGCCTTATTGAACCGCCGGTATCAGAACCCAAAGAAACCGGTGACATAGCCGCTGAAACAGCGACTGCGCTGCCGCCTGATGAACCGCCGGGAATCCTATTTATATCCCATGGATTTTTGGTAGTAAAAAACGCCGAATTTTCGGTAGACGAACCCATTGCAAATTCGTCCATGTTTGTCTTGCCGATAAAAATTGCATCTTCACTCTTTAATTTTTCTATAACGGTAGCATCGTAAGGAGCAACATAATTTTTAAGTATTTTTGAGGAACAAGTGGTTTTTTCACCATTGATACACATATTGTCTTTAATTGCTATTGGGAGTCCTGCAAGCATCCCTTTATTATTTTTTTTATCAATTTCATCCGCCTGTTTCAATGCTTTTTCTGAAAAAACAGAATTAAATGCACATAGTTTTTTATCAAATTTTTCAACACGTTGCAAAAAAGAGTTTATAACTTCCTTTGCGGAAATTTCTTTCTTTTTTATTTTATCAATTATTTCACAAGCAGTTAAATTATACAGTTCCATAAAATTTATCAAAACTATTTACTTCTTCTCCGGGATTATTTTTTATATACTCTCTTATTTTTCCCAAAGCTTTTTCATTACGTATTATATGCTCAAAATAATTGGGTTGCCAAAGCTTTTGTTTAATTTTATTTTTAGTTTCATTTACTTTTCTTGTAGTTTGATATTTAAAATATGCAACAATTTGTCCCAACGTTACCTTTTGTAGTGGCGAGGTATCCTCGCCATTATTTTTCATAGCAATTATTAAATGAACATGATCCGGCATTATACAATGAAAATCAATATCTATCGAGAATCTCTTTTCTGTATCAAGAATATTTTCTTCTATAATATCTGTATTTTTTTTAGATTCTTTTTGGCAGGGAGACCCTGCCACTACATCATAAATAGGCAGACCTGCCGCTACATTTTTAGAAAAATTATAATCATATTTATCGGATATTTTTGGTTCAAACATCTTTTTTCTATAATTTGTACAAATCGTTACAAAATAATATCCATTTGTTGAATAATCATATTCTTTTAATCTAATATTTTTCTTACAAATCATTGAATACCTTTTTTACTTTAAAAAACCTATCCTCTTTTTCAGGTGCATTATTTATAATATCTTCGGTATTATCACATTTTTTAACTTCATCTTCTCTAAAAACATTGTTTATTTGAATGGCATGCGAAGTAGGTAATACTTTTGATGTATCCAATTTATTCAATTCATCCATATGCTCTAAAATTGCATTCAACTGCTGAGTATAGTTAGCCTTTTCTTCCTCAGATAAAGCAAGCCGTGCTAATTTCGCTACATATTCCACATCTTTAATAGTTATCTTCATATTCCCACTTTTTAATTTTAACTTGCCTCTACTGTATCTTTTCCAAATTTGCGTATTTTACTAAAAGTTTTTTCCAGAAACCGCCATCAAACTGAACTATAACCTTTAAATCATCACCGGAACCGCTGATATCTATAATTCTACCAATACCAAACTCGGGATGTTTTATCATTAATCCTTTGTAATAACCGCTTGTTTTTTTATGAGCAAAAGACGTATTTTCATCTTTTAAAATATCCGTATCAATTAAAGATTCATCTCTGAACGTCATTTCTGTAATTTCCGGTTTTAGACCAACTTCTCTTACAAACCTGGATGGTATACTCCAGCGAAGCTGGCCATATATTCTTCTCTGCGAAGCACTTGACATATAAAGGTGTTCTTTGGCTCGTGTCATCCCAACATAACAAAGCCGACGTTCCTCTTCAAGTGATTCCATGGAATATGCAGAATTACCTACCGGGAAAAGCCCCTCCTCAAGACCGGTTATAAAAACACTGGGAAATTCAAGTCCCTTGGCAAGATGAAGTGTAATAAGTGTAACATAACTCTTGTTTTCATTCCAGACATCCACATCAGAAATAAGCGCTATATTTTCCAAAAATGAAGCTAATTTTTTATCTTCCGTATTTTGTTCAAAATCTACAATTGCAGATACAAGTTCTTGTATATTTTCAATCCTTGAACGTGACTCAATATCATTTTGTAATTCCAAAATCTGTAAATAACCGGTTTCATTAATAACTATTTTTACTATTTCCGAAGCATCCATATTTTCCTTTTCAGCAATCATTGAATCAATAAGTTTGATAAATTTTTCTGCCTTTTTAAGCAACCCGACGTTATACATATCCTTAGCCGATTCGTATAAGGAAATTTCTTTTTCAACAGCATTTTTTTCTATTGTTAAAAATGTTGTCTTGCCGATGCCTCTCGTCGGCACATTAATAATCCTTTTAAAACTTAAATTATCCGACGGATTATTTATCAATTTTAAGTATCCTAAAATATCTTTAACTTCTGCTCTTTCGTAGAACCGTTGGCTGCCGACAACAATAAAAGGTATCCCAAAACGGGTAAATGTTTCTTCAAAAATTCTTGATTGTGCATTCGTCCTATAAAAAATCGCTATATTGCAAAGTGATTGACCCTCTGCCTCAACTAATTCTTTTATCCTATTAGATACTCCGTTTGCCTCTTTAAATTCATCGGCAAATTCAGTATAAATTACTGACTCGCCATCAGATTTTTCTGTCCACAATTTTTTCGGTTTTCTATGATGATTGTTTTGAATTAGTCTACCTGCCAATTCCAAAATATTTTTTGTCGAACGGTAATTCTGTTCCAAATACACAACATTAGTATTCGGATAGTCCCTTTCAAATTCTATGATATTTCTTACATCGGCACCGCGCCACGAATAAATCGCCTGATCGTCATCACCGACAACACAAATATTTTTATATTTTAATGCAAGCATCTTAGTTAGAACATACTGGGCATAATTAGTATCCTGATATTCGTCTATCATTATATATCTGAATCTTTCCTGGTATTTTTCCAAAATATCGCGTTTTTCCTTGAAAAGATCAACTGTATAACTCAGAAGATCGCCAAAATCAACCGCATTTGCATTTCTTAATTTTTTTTGATATAGTTCATAAACATCAGCTGCTATTTTCTTAATAGATTCTGGGGTGGTTATAGCGTGAACACTATATGACTCGGCATCCAATAATTTATCTTTTGCCGATGCTATCATATCAGCGATAACCGACGGCTTGAATTTTTCAACATCAAAATTGAGTTCTTTCAGACAACTTTCAATAACCTTCTTTGAATCGTCACCGTCATAAATAACAAAATCCTTTGAAAGCCCGACATTAACACCTTCCATCCTTAACATACGCGCACAAAAAGAATGATAAGTAGAAATCCACACATTTGAAGCCGTAGGTCCCGCTAAATTATTAATACGCTCCCGCATCTGTGCAGCCGCTTTATTTGTAAATGTCATCGCAAGAATATTCCAAGGACTTATGCCGTTTTGTATAAGATGTGCAATCCTATAAGTTATGACTCTGGTCTTACCGCTCCCTGCACCGGCAAGAATTAAAAGCGGTCCATCTATAAATTGCACCGCTTTCACTTGTTCTTTATTTAAATCGTCAAACAAATTCTTCATAAATATCTCGCCCCGTTAGAGATAGGAAGCGTTTTCTCAAATGCTTCCGTTTATAACCATTAAGACTGTATATTGTTTTTATCACGGTTATACTTAAATATTCATTTAATATGTAGACACATCTCTAATCGGGGTTATTACTCTGCAGAAGCAATCTCTTTATAGGATATACCCTCTTTAAAAAAGAAATAAACTCCGAGCACCATAACGAAAATTATTCCAAAACTATGTATCATTAAAGCACTCGCTACTGCGTTCTCTTTTGTCACACCGAAAAACATCATACTTGCAACAAAGAAAAACTCAAAAGTTCCTATAGAACCCGGTGCAGCTGGTATAGTAACCCCTATAACCGTTGCAAATAAAACAAAAATAATTGTAAAAAATGATAAATGAACCCCCATAACTTTTATTAAAAAATACATATTAAATGTTTCGCAAATCCAAACACATAACGAAAAAACAATCACCATAATAAACCCCTTCACATTTGTAATTACTTCAAAACCTGTAATAAATTTTTTAATCTTACTTATAATCTTTTCTTTCAATTCATATTTTAACAACGGAATTTTCTTTAGCCAATCTATGAAATGTTTTTTAACAATAAGAATACCGGCAAAAACAAGCGAACCTATAAAAAGAAGAATTGCAATAACTACTACCTTTTTAGTCCACGGAGGAATTTTCTCTAAATACAACAGAGCGATTCCCAATAAAAATAAGATACCGACACCATCCATTATCCTTTCTAAAACAATAGTAGCTAAAGAAGCGCTTTTCGAAACATTGTGTTTTTTGCCGACTATATAAGCTCTAACAATTTCACCAAATCTAAAAGGAAAAATACAATTAGCAGCAAAACCCATAATTAAACTTGAAAAAAGTTGTTTGGCTTTAAATTTTTTAACAGGCAAAAGTAGATATTTCCATCTAATAGAACGAAAAACAAAGGAAAGCGCATATGTTACAAGGCAGGGTAACATCCATAAATATTCACCGTTTGCAACGATTTGTATTACATTTTTAAAATTAATATTTCTTAAAACAAGGAACAAAAAAAATACACTTATTAATATTCCTAAAATAATCCGTTTTTTCATAAAAATATAGTACACGAGATACAGGATACAGTACACAAATTAAAACCAAAAGAATAATTCCTATAATAACTGTATTCTGTTTACTGTATCCTGTGTACTGCTTCTATTGCCGGGAGCCGGACTTGAACCGGCATGCTCCATACAGAGCGAGGGATTTTAAGTCCCTTGCGTCTACCAATTCCGCCATCCCGGCAATATTAAAGAACATACTAGAAAAACTAAACTACTTACTACTAAAGAGCAGCAAGGGAAACCCTTGCGCCTGCCCGCCAAAGTTCGAAAGAACGAAGGCGGGTCTACCAATTCCGCCATCCCGGCAATATTAAAGAACATACTAGAAAAACTAAACTACTTACTACTAAAGAGCAGCAAGGGAAACCCTTGCGCCTGCCCGCCAAAGTTCGAAAGAACGTAGGCGGGTCTACCAATTCCGCCATCCCGGCAATATTAAGGGTATACTACTCAACCGAACTACATTATTATTATGAACACAATCAGCCAAAGCTGTTGCCCGCCTACGGTTTAGTGGTGGGCCATCCCGGCAATATTAAAGGTATACTACTCAACCGAACTACATTATTATTATGAACACAATCAGCCAAAGCTGTTGCCCGCCAATGGTTTAGTGGTGGGCCTTGCGTTAAAACTACTATTAAACGGTAATTTCTTTTATACTTTTTATTTTAAATTTAATTTAATTTTTTTATTTTATTAAATTAACTTTCTTTTGTCAATGTTTTTTCGGATTACTGCATTATCACACACTATTTTTTATCCGGAAATTTCTCGGATGCCGAAGTCCCGCCCAACCCCCCGCCTATGGCGAGGTTCGCCTCTGGCGACAATTTTCCTTTTCAACTTCACTGATAACTTCTTTCACAATTCAACAGTTTAAACACCGTTGTCCCCCTGAACTTCTAAAAATAATTAGGTGTGACCCCTTTAATCATCAACCTAATCATCAAC
>DMMW01000016.1:0-4142 GCA_003452965.1 Elusimicrobiota bacterium | reverse complement strand
AATCATCAACCTAATCATCAACTAATAAATAATATATAGATCTGCCTTTACCTTTTGATTTAATAACTTTTAATTTCACTAACTTTGTAAGTTCTTTATGTACTGCTTGAGCTGAAATCTTAAATAATATCTGAAAGTTTCTGTTTGTAGCTTTTTCATTTCTATTAATAAACTCAATAATTTTCATCTGTTTTTCTGTAAGAACTATCTGTTTCCCTGCACTTTTTGATGGTTTAATACCTAATTTTAGGATAGATTCTTTTACTTCGTTTACTGAGAATGCTATGCCATCGCTGAAATATTCAAGCCATTTTGTGAGATCTCTTGTTTCTTTGTCCACCGTTTCAAGTGCATTATAATACGACTGTCTGTCAGTGTCATAGAAATCATCCAAGGCAAATAACTGTCTATGATCCAATCCGCTGAGGTATAATATAAGGGTTGCAAATAGTCTTGCTGTTCTGCCGTTACCATCAATGAATGGATGGATTCTTGCAATTTCGTAATGAACTATTCCGGCAAGTAAAACCGGATTTAATTCCCATGTTTTTTTTGTATTCAGCCATTTAATAAACTCTTCAATTAATCCCGAAACTTCTTTTGTTTTAGGCGGCATGTATATAACTTCGGTTTTATAACTTGTTCCTTCAAATACTCTTTTTCCTACAAATACCTGCCTGTCTCTAAATATACCACTATCCTTGTCATTTTCTAACGTATTTTTGGTAATTATTTTATGGATGTTAAGTAATGTGCCCGTGATAAGTTTTCCCTTTTCTCCAAGAGTGGGAATTTTTTCTAACGCTTCAAGATAGTTTAATACTTCATGTTTGTCTTTCTCTGTAGCAATAACAGATTTGCCTTGAACTAAATCTTCTACCTGATGCAGAGTCATTTTATTGCCTTCAATTGCTGTGGATGAATGAGTATTTCGCAGAATAGCCTGCCGTCTCAGTTTGATTTCCCATTGAGGCACAATGTGAGATTGTTCAATAACTTCTCTATCAGTAGCAATAAGAGTAAGATTGTTTAATATTTTATTTGTTACAGAATATTTAGGATTAAACAAGCGAACCTCCAAATTTATATTACTATTTTCCTATTAGAAAATCAAGATAAAAACCATCGATTATTATCGGTTTATCAAGTACTATATAATATATCCCCGCAGGAAGTAGACGTAAACAATATACGTCTATATACGAAATCCATTTAACAGCCCTATAAATTTTTGTCTTTGATGAGTTTTGACTACCAACTTTTGGTAAGTTACTTATTAAATCGATGAATCTTTGGAATGAGTAGAACGCTGTCTAAAAAGTGTCCTTTAAAGTGTCCGTTTGGAGTGCAAAAATAACCAAATTTAGGTAATTTGGTGCAAGTCCAGATTTCCTATATATCAACGGTATACTGAACTTTGGCAATATTTCTATACTATGCGGTTTTGGTTTTTAAGTCCCTTGCGCCTGCCCGCCAATGGTTTAGTGGTGGGCCTTGCGTTAAAACTACTATTAAACGGTAATTTCTTTTATACTTTTTATTTTAAATTTAATTTAACTTTTTTATTTTGTTAAATTAACTTTCTTTTGTCAATGTTTTTTCAGATTACTGCATTATCACACACTATTTTTTATCCGGAAATTTCACATCTGCCGGCGTATCACCTAAACCCCCCGCCTATGGCGAGGTTCGCCTCTGGCGACAGTATTCCTTTTCAACTTCACTGATAACTTCTTTCACAATTCAACCGTTTAAACACCGTTGTCCCCTGAACTTCTAAAAATAATTAGGTGTGACCCCATTTACTTAATTAAATTTGAAGGTAGGTTTTCTTCCAAATGCCGCCGCTATTCTCTCTATAAAACCGATTGTAACATTCTGATCACCTTGTTCTATACGGGAAATTGTTTGTTGTGAAGTATGCAGTTTTTTAGCCAATTCCTTTTGTGTAAGATGATGTCTTTGACGTTCTTGGGCAATTTGAATCGCAACTCTTATAATAAAATCTTCTTTTTCATATACTTTCTTAAACTCAGGATTCTTTAACTCCTCCTTCAAATGATTTCTAAAAGTTTTATATTTACCCATACATTATCCTCCTTCTCTCATAATAAAATCGTTCATATAACCTATTGCTTTCTCTATTTCTGAATCATCGGTCTTTCGCTGTTTCTTGAAATATCCGTTTGTTAATACAATAATTTTATCCTTCCAAAAAAAGTAAAATATTCTTATCTCCAGATTACCATGTGAAATTCTTAACTCTCTTATCTTATCTCTTAAAACATCAGCATATGGTCGTGGCAAATTAGGACCGTATTCCTCTAATAAATTTAACCATTTTAAAACCTTTACCCTTACTTTTAATTGCAACGAGCAAACAAAATCTTCAACAGGTGATTCATCTCTTTTATCAGCATAATAAATTATTTTATACATACAATCCACTAATACTATACATCATATATGATGTTTTGTCAAGTACCTTTTTTATTTTTTATATTTCTTACTTCAGAAATGTTTTTATTAGGTGAGCTGGTAAGAGTTGGTAATAATTGAATAATAGTCGCTGTCCCCACTGCCCCCGCCTTTTGGGGGTCATTCCTGAATGCCTCTATCAGGAATCCATACGTCCCAAACCTCCATTAGGGCTTTCGGCGAATAGATATCGTATCACTAGAATTGATGTCCAGAATTGGAATTCAGATTTAATAATTGATTTGATTTAATAATTAGGTGTGACCCCTTTTATTTAATTGGTCCCATGTCTTTTAAATTTCTGGCGATTCAATTAAGGTTTTAATAAATCTCTAAACTGATGATAACCCATTTTGCAAAGTATGTAGATACATTTTTCAAAAAGTTCAGAAATACTTGAATTCTGTTTTGCTTTAATTAGTATATTTTGCATTTCTTCAATATGATAGATTGATTCTGAATTTTTTTTGCCATATTCTAACATATTAACAAGTAGACCCATTACTTCATTTGGATATTTTTCAATATTTTTATCTAAGAAATTCAAGAATTCATTTTGCCAATGAAGTTTATATACATATGGAATCAATGGTTTTATAAGGTTTACTAATTTGTTAAGCGGTTCTGGTAAATCATATTTAAGCCAATATAAAAAGCCTGATATTTCTGAATCTTTTGATTCCTTAATTCTTTTTGTCCATAAAGATTTCAATTTATTCCATTTTTTGTCAATCTCTTTTTCTTCTTTTAAACCTGTACTAAGAAAACTTATTGCACTTTCTTTTATTTCTTCTGGAGCTTTTTTAAAGAATACATCAACAAGACTATCAGGTTTATTTAATTCTTCTAAATCTCTCCAAAAAGCTATCATTATGTGTGATGCTAAATGTCTATTACTCTCCTTAACACCCTTTTTATCTATATTTATGCTTTTTATTGCTTTTTTATAATGTTCTTTTAATAAAGAATATAACTGATCATAGAATTTATTAAATGTTATATAACCTTCAAACTGTGCTCTCCAATAAATATTCTTTTCTTCATTTGTTGGCAGTATTAATCCATCTTGCAACTTTGTTTTTATCCATTCTTGATCTAAATAAAATAAATATGGTAATAACCTACCGTAGACTGATTGAACAGAAGGGCTTTTCTCATTAATTAAATGTTTATTAATTAATTCCTTTACGTCAGATTCTATTCTTTCACCCGGTGGGGAGGGTTCGTTATTTTTCTTCTTGTCTTTTTTAGCATGGAACCTTGCGTAACGCAATGCATATTGCATCAATGCAAGTAGTGCTTTACCTCTGTTACAATTTAATGCAAAAGTACTAAAGTCAAGATTGTTTGCTTCCGGTCCATATTTTTTTTCATTTTCTTCTGTAGGATTTGTGTCATTCTCAATAATATAAAAAACGATTTTTTTAAATGATTGCATTTCTTCATTAGAAATAATATTTTCATCTTTTTCCATTATTGCTTCAATAAAATCAGATATATCACCTCTAACATATTCAAACCTGCCAAAATCAGAAGAATCTTTGTCTTTTACAAAATCAGGTTCTTGCAATATTGTTATTACTTTATTCATCAGAATAAATATTTTTTTCAAATTAAAAAATTTCTTATCTTTATATGCACCTGTATAATCCGCTCTAAGGTAT
>DMMW01000018.1 GCA_003452965.1 Elusimicrobiota bacterium | reverse complement strand
AAATTGGATATGTTAGCAGGTGGGACAGAATCGTATTGCGAGCCTGGAAAAGAATAGGAAATAGCATAACATTCCTTATTATAATAGGATGCCTTTTCAACTTCGCTTAACAGATTCCATACAGTTCCGGTCCATCTTTGGATATTGATATCATTATCAACATCATCGGTAGTCAACATTAGTTCATTGGAAGTTTGGTCCTTATCTCTGTATAAAGTCACATATCTTGGCTGGGATTTAATATTATACTGTGTAGCAGCTCCTGTTCCCCAAGAAGCACCACTCCAAAAAACATATCTTGCTTTATAGGGCTTACTCGCTGAAGCATACCCGACGATACCTCTTCCAGAAGACCTTTCATATGAGACATCAAAACATCTATATTCGTAAGAAATACCAGTTGTAGCATTATAATTAATTGCATTACCATCGTCCCATATTGAACCGTCCCAAACAGCCATGTTTATATCATATTCGGTATCATAACAGCCGATTAAAATTTCATTAGAAGTTGAAAGCGGATTTGCAGCCAATTTTATCCACCTATACCCTTCATCATTACCGGTAGTTATTTCTGTTGCCGGTATTGTTGCCTCATTTCCCCATGCGGATGCTGTACTGAACCACTGGCGGTATTGAATTTTATTATCCCCGTCTTCATTCCATGCAATCATTGCATAATTATAACTACTCGTATAAACTACATCAAATCCCTGTTGAAATGCGGAATTTGTGCCTACGGTTTCCAATGCTTGTTGATTTGCCCATGTTGAACCGTTCCATACGGCTGCATAAACATGGCTGCTTATACACATTGTTACTAAAACCAATTCATTGCTATTAGGATTAGGTTCTAACCTGACCCAGTTTATAGCATCACCGTCCAAATCTAAACCGGAATCGGTGCTTTCACTCCATGAAATTCCGTTCCAAACACTATAATATATCCTATTTAAATACGAATTTTTTCTATATGCGACAATTGCATTACCAGATGTCTGCTCGTATGCCACATCAAACGCACGGCATCGGGTTGTAACATCAATAGAAAATGTCTGAACCGTTCCCCATGAACTGCCGTTCCATATTTGAACCGCAAGTTTTCCTGTTGAATCCTGCGTTGCCAGGACATTTTCATTTCTTCTCGGACAGGTTCTTAAAATATATGAACCATTGACATTACCGCCGACATTGTTTACTTTACCTTCAGCCATCCATCCTGCAGTAGTGTAGTATAATCTATAAGACGGTAACTGTGTAGATGTGGCATCGTAATAAACGCTCATTCCCGAAGAAGCATTTAGAAAACTTTTAAGTGCTATTAAAAAACAAAAAATAGTAAAATATTTTTTTATCATCTTAAAAATTTTTTAAAAAAATCGCTGGTTCTTTTTTCATATTCAAATGCATTTTTTGAATATGATTCTAAATGATTTGCATTTTTAACAGTCCAAAATATTTTGGGTTCATTGGCGATATCAAATAATATTTTCCCTTCACTGACTGGAATCCTATCATCTATTTCTCCGTGAATAATAAAAATAGGACGTGGCGCGATTTTTGAAACATAATATATTGCTGATGTTTTTTCCGGATTGAAGCCGAGTCTTGACATAATAAAAAAAAGTGTTATTGGCACTAACGGATATTTTGGAATTTTATAAAAAAGCTTGGCATATTTTGAAATAATATAATTGAAACTTGAAAACGGAGAATCAGAAATAACTGCACTAATTCTCTTATCAAGGGCAGTAGCGATTATTGCAACACTTGCTCCCATGGAAACACCATATATTCCGATTTTTTCTGATTGTTGTTTTTTTTTGGTTTTCAAAAAATTAACCGCAGATATTAAATCCTGTGATTCTAATTTGCCCAATGAAGATTTATTACCACCGCTTTCGCCGTGATTTCTAAAATCAAAATATAAAAGATTAAACCCTCTTTTCAAAAAAAATATTGTTGAAGACAATACGTCTGATTTATTTGTTCCCCAACCGTGACAGATTATGATAGTTTTATAAGATTTTTCTTTAGAAGGCAAAAACCAGCCTTTAATATTGATATTGTCATCAGTAAAAAAACTTACATTTTCATACATTACATTAAAATCGTCAGGTTTTTGTTCAATTGGAAGGAGTCCTGCTTTTAATACAAGGGAAGATGAGAACCAACCCCAAATACAGATAAGTATAAATATAAGAATTATAATGCTCACAGACGTTCTAATCTTAAAATAAAAAAAGCTTTTCAATGACATTATTTCTTAATTTTTTCTTTTTCTTCTACGTGAGGTATCCCTGATGCTTTTTCAACAATAGCTCTTTTAATATCTTCGGCAATTTTAGGATTTTCTTTTAAAAATGTCTTTGCGTTATCCATTCCCTGCCCGAGCCTCTCATTTTTGTAAACAAACCAGCTTCCGCTTTTATCAACTACAGCATATTCCACACCTGTTTCAATAATACTACCTTCAGGTGATATGCCTGAACCGAATGACATCTCAAATTCCGTTTGCTTAAATGGCGGAGCAACCTTATTCTTAACAACCTTTACCCTGACACGGGTTCCAATCGCGACATCTCCTTCTTTAATTGTAGTAACTCTTCTAATATCAAGTCTGATTGATGAATAAAATTTTAACGCTAACCCGCCGGTTGTGGTTTCCGGATTGCCGAACATAATACCGATTTTTTGTCTTATCTGGTTAATAAAAATAATAGATGTTTTTGACTTTGAAACTATAGCGGTAAGTTTTCTTAATGCCTGCGACATAAGTCGTGCCTGCAATCCCATATGTGAATCGCCCATCTCACCTTCAATTTCCGCGCGTGGAGTCAATGCGGCGACAGAATCAACTATAATTAAATCTACAGCATTGCTTCTTACCAATTTTTCTGTGATTTCAAGTGCTTGTTCTCCGGAATCGGGCTGAGAAATCAGAAGTTTATCTATATCAACGCCCAATTTAGTCGCATAAACCGGATCCATTGCATGTTCAGCATCAACATATGCACAGGTTCCGCCCAATTTCTGTGCACTGGATATTATCTGCAAACATAATGTGGATTTACCAGACGACTCAGGTCCAAATAATTCTATAATTCTGCCCTTTGGAATACCACCGGCACCAATTGCTACATCCAAACCGATAATTCCAGTAGGTATAACCTCGACTTTTTGGTGCGGGCTTTCACCAAGACGCATAATAGCGCCCTTACCGTATTCTTTTTCAATTTGTGAAAGAGCTAATTCCAATGCTTTTTCCTTATCTGTTTTTTCCATCTTTGCCATAACACCTCCAAAATTAAAAAATCATTTAAACCGATTTTTGTTTACCCAGTATATAACATTTTCATATAAAATCAAGAAAAATAGTAGCAATCCTATTTTTTATTGGAATAAATTTTAAAATTTAGAATAATACCTAAAAATAAAAAAACTAAAACAATAAAAATTAAAATAATATTCTTATTAAAGTTTACCGTATACCATAACTTATCTTCATAAATCTCAAAAAGTAAAGGAAAAGTTAAAATCAATAACAATAGATTTGATTCTGCTTTAAAAACCTTATTCCAGTTGAATGGTCGTTCCGGTTTATTAAAATTATTCAATTTGGGGAAAAAAACAGGAGTTGATTTCCTGAAATTATCATAAACATAACCGAACTTACTTAAAAGATAAAATTCTTCTGCTTTAATAATAAAATAATATTCAATCCAAAAAAAGATAACAATAGAAAGAAAAAAAACTAAATTCCACCAAATAATTGTAAAACCCAACCAAATCAGAAAATTGGCAAAATATAACGGATTTCTGCACATCTGATAAGCCCCGTCAGTAACCACTTCGCTAACATCTATGTTTGTCCCTCTCCCGCTTGTCATTGGTTTTTTATAACCTATAACCAGAACTCTTAGAAAAAATCCGAGTAAAGCAACAAAAAATCCCAAAAAATCGGTAATTGTATCTATCGCCTTAGAATTAAAAGGCATTATCGGTCTTGTAAAAATAATCAATGCTAAAATAATCGGAACAAAAAAATAGCTTCTATACTTAAAAAGCCAATTTCCGATAGTAACAGTTAAATTTTTCATATTCCGCTACTTGTAATCACAATCCCACTACCCCGCTATTTTACAACACAAATCCGCCGACTGGCGGATTTGTAAAAGGCATACGGCAAAACGGTCATCCTTCTTACACCGCAAGCTTTTCTATAAGCACCAGTGTATCCTTTGGGATATCTTTCTCGCCTGATATTGCTTTTTCTATAGGTATCGCTTTAATAACACAATCCTGTGTAACAATAACCTTGTTTTTTTCACCTTTCAAAATTAAATCTACAGAAAAACTTCCGAATCTGCTTGCAAGGTTTCTGCTTCTTGCTGATGGGTTCCCACCGCGTTGAATATAACCGAGATTGCTTACCTTAACATCTATACCGGTACATTCGAAAATTTTCTTTGCAAATTCTTTTGCATCGCCGCAACCTTCGGCAAAAACAATTATAACTGACGTTTTCTTCTTCTGTTGGTCCTTTTTCAATTCATCGCAAACTTTCTTAAGGTCATATTTAACTTCTGGAATAAAAACTAATTCAGCGCCTGAAGCAAGCCCGATTTCTAATGCCAAAAACCCGTGTTCTCTGCCCATAACCTCAATAATAAACACCCTGTCAAAACTGGTTGCGGTATCCCTTATTTTATCAATAGCGTCAACAGCGGTATCAATTGCGGTATCAAAGCCGATGGTTTCATCAGTACCAAAAATATCATTATCTATACTTGCAGGAATGCCAAAAACTGAAATTCCAAATTTAGAAATCTTTTCAGCTGCTCTAATAGAACCGTCACCGCCAATAACGACTAAAAAATCTATTTGATGTTTCTTTAAGGTTGCAATTGCTTTAGATAGACCCTCATCTGTCTTAATCTCTGCGCATCTTGAACTCTTTAAAATTGTTCCGCCGTGATGAATAATTCCGCTAACAGACCTCAGCTCCATCTTATAAATATTATCATCAATAAGTCCCTGATACCCGTTCATCACTCCGTAAACTTCCATACCGGAAGATATTGAACGGCGAACAACTGCTCTAATACATGCATTCATTCCCGGCGCATCGCCACCGGGTGTAAGTATCGCTATCTTTTTCATACCCAAATTTTTCCTTTTAAATTTGCCCGCAGGGTCGCTGGTTTAAATCTCGGAGATTTAAACCGGTTAGCGAGGTACCCCTTGTGGGTCAACCAATTAGTCATTCTAATACCAATGAATCGGTATCAACATATTCTACACAACTAACGCAAAAAAATCAAGAAATAAAAAAAATTCCACCCAAATTCAACGGTCACTAAACTCCAAAAATTCCAATCCCGTGTTGGAACTCAGCATATTATAGAATAATTAAGTATTGTACTCCCGAAACTCAAATATTTTATATATATACAGTTTTATATCTTTCGGGTAGGAATAATAAGTAACTAATATATCCCTCTTTTCTTGTTGTTTTTCTCATAGTTGCCAATACATTAAGAGCGATATCAATTTTTTTTACTTTATTTAAAGATTCTACCTCTTTATAATTATCGATAACGACTACTACTTTTCTACCATTATATACGCCCTTTTTTATTTATTTTTCAATACTTAAACCTACATTTCAAGTATAACTTACACAACTTATTTTACATTATCTCCACTGGACATTCTTTATATATTTTTGTATCATTAATGGAATAACTACATGAGCTTTTTCTACCATATCTGCTTCCTGTTCATCAAAAAGAAAGGGTCTTAAAGATTCTGCCATACTATTCAATTCTGCTTGTGAAATATTATTTATACTTTTTACAATATATTCTAATGGATTAGATTTAATACCTAACACTTTCAGCACATTTTTATTAATTGGAAATTCATTAGAAAGCATAAACATCAAATCATAAATATGCCTACCCCTTCTCTTTCTTGAAACAGCATCAATCTTGTCAGCAAATAGAGCTCCTTTTTCTGAACAAATAAATGGAAAAAACTCACCAAAACCCGAAACCACTTGTGTTTCACTTTCCAATTTCCATTTTGGTCTGTTTGTCTCAACCTTAATAGTAATACCTTTTTGTTTAGAAAATTTTGAAACCACATTATAAATATTTTCCACTTCCGGAAAAACCAAATTTGCGCAGAAAATATTTCCCCAATGCTTATAATTTAATTCAGCTTTAAAACCTGATTTTTTCAAGTCATTTATAACTGTATTAAGTAAATTTTCAAATTCTATTGCGGATAGTGTTTTTGTATTATAATCTAAATCTTCAGAAAATCTCTTTAACCCATGTACAAGTCTCAGATAAGTTCCGCCAGTAAAAAACAATTTTTTTCCATACTTATTTCTGCTAATCTCTTTTAAAATCAATACCTGCAGATACTCACGCAAAATACCTCTTACCTTTGTATGGGGCATACCTCTCTGCTTGGCATTATCAATCAATGCTTCATAAGTAAGCATATAACTCCTCAATATTTAAATTGAACAACTTTGCATACTTCTCAATCTTGTTCTTACGCAATTGTACAGTGTTAAAATCAATTCTTTCTTCTTTAAAATCTATTTTCTTTCCATGAAGTGTCTTAAAATATAAATAATCAATAATTGCCTTTTCAGGTTCAGCCATAAAAACCTCAAACCCTCTAATCTTTTGAATAAAATATCCTTTAAATGCGACGGGCTGAATACTTCTATAAATAAAAAGGCCATGTTTGTTATTAAATCTTCTTGTTGGCTTAGAAGTAATAGATGTTACTCCCATAGAAACTTCTGGAATAATACTATAATTAGACAATGCCGTTTCCAAAGAAATATATGAAGGTGAATAAAGTTTGTTTGCAATATACAAGTCTGGAATAGAAAAATCTTTAGGATAAGTCAGCTCATATAAACCATTTTTTAAACTATAAATCCACCCTTTCTTATTCCATCTATAAATAAGCTTCTTAATATTTTCTGCAGTTTCGTTTGGATAAAAAGACATAATGTCGTTTATTGAAAACACATAATATTTATTTCTATCTATAATAGAATAAAACTCTTTAAAAGTCATATCAGTATATACCCATAAATGTCCACTATCTGAAATATAGTATATAGTATAATTATATTTTTGTCAAGTTGTTTATTTGTACCAAAAAGGGGTCACACCTATTAATATCTTCCCATTCAATTATCCTGCAATTGTTTAATAAGTTCATTTTTTGTCATATTTATTCACCTAAAATTAATTAGGTGTGACCCCTTTATTAATAATAATAATTTCTTAAATTTGTAGATTGGGAAGCCGACAACGTTGTGATAGTCACCAATTATTTTTTCTATTACTTTGTCCCCTTTTTCTTGAACTGCATAGGCGCCGGCTTTGTTAAGATTTTTTTTGCTTAATGTTTCGAGTTCTTCATTAGATAGTTTTCTCATTTTTACTTTGCTTACAGCGTAATCAATTACTTTTTTGTTGTTTGATGCATCTATTATCGCAACTCCTGTGTAAACCCGATGCCAGCTACCGGATAGTTTTGAAAGCGTTTTTTTGGCTTCTTTTATGTTTTTTGGTTTACCGATTATTTCCCTTTTTAATACAACTATCGTATCAGAACCGATTATTATTCCTGTTTTAAGTTTTTTGGCTACTGATTCGGCTTTTTGTATGGCGAGATGTTTTACAAGATTAGAAGGTGTGGTGTGATGAGATTCTTCTTTGATGTTTGGTACAATGATTGTAAATTTATATCCGGCATCTTTTAGTATTTTTTTTCTTTGTGGAGAACCAGAGGCAAGGATAAGTTTTTGTTTCATATTTTGTATGTTTTCAACAAAGACGTCATTCTGATCCCGATCCGCCATCCGCCAATCCGTCGGCTGACGGAGCGGAGGCGGAGTCGGGAGAACCCGCCTGACCATCACAGATTTTTTGATAGGCGGGCAGGGAATCTCAACTTTATTACGAGATCCTTTCCGCCCCAAAGGGGCGAGACCTCGCCCAAAGGGCGGGCACTACGTTCAGGATGACGTCAAGATAGTATGAGCAGAGCTACGCTCTGCGGCTACAGTAAGCGGGGAGACCCCGCCACTATATTAACGACAAGACTATAGATTCCCGATTAAGCCGTTCGGGAATGACGACACTAATCCTTCGGCTTCGCTCAGGACTTAGTACAGAATCTTGTGGGCGCATTTTTTGCAAAAGCCGTCTTTTAAGCCGACTATTTGAGTGCTGTATCCGTTACGTTCAATTACTATTTGATTACATTGTGGGCAATAAGTTCTGTTATATTCAGATTCTACTATATTGCCTATATAGACATGTTTTAGTTTTTTTAATGCAATTTTTCTTGCTTTTTCTAATGTTGGTGTAGGTGTTGGTTTTACTGTTAATTTATAACAAGGAAAGTATCGTGAGAAATGGAGCGGTATTTCTTCGCCCAATGCCGACACCCAGTCAACTAAGTCAGAAATGTTTTCATCGGAATCATTTAGTCCGGGAATTAAGAGGTTTGTTATTTCAATGTGTTTTTTCTTTTTTACTAATATTTCTACTGTTCTTAATACCGGGGCAAGTTTACCGCTGCAATATTTCTTATAAAAATCGTCTCTGAATGATTTTACATCTATGTTTGCTGCATCAATATATTCCACTATGTTAGAAAAGGGTTCTTCGTTTATGTAGCCGTTGGATACCAATATATTTTTTAAGCCGTATTTTCTTGCTTCAACTGCCGTATCTTTAAGCCATTCATAGTTTATAAGAGGTTCGTTGTATGTGTATGCAATTCCGATAGATTTATTTTGTTTTGCCATTCTAATGGCTTCAGACGATGTAACGTATTTTAGTAAATTTTCGTCAAAATCCGCTTGTGAGATTTCGAAGTTTTGGCAAAATTGGCAATGAAAGTTACAACCAACCGTGCCGAATGATAATATTTCTTTTCCGGGATAATAATGATAAAGCGGTTTTTTTTCAATCGGGTCTAATGAGATGGATGTAAATTTGTCATAGGTTAGGGCAATTAGTTTATTGTCAATGTTTTTTCGTATGTGACAGTTCCCGACTTTGTCTTTTGATATTATGCAATACCATGGGCAAAGATTGCATTTCAGTTGTTCTTTTTCTTTGTTGTGAACTTCATAGTATAGTGCTTCTTTCATTTAAATCCTTCAGCCAATCAAGATTGGCAACTACAATAGGCTATCATCAATCCATTTGAGATAGTCAGTATTTCCGGCTGTTATTGGTAAAAAGATTATTTCCGGAACCTCATAAGTATGTATAGATTTTATTTTTTTAATTAGTTCTTTTGATAGCGAGGTTTTGGTTTTCATTATCAAAAGCAATTCATTGGATTTTTCTATTTTGCCCTGCCACCAATAGATTGATTCAAGTTTGTTTATAATATTTACACAAGCGACTAATTTTTCTTTTAGTATTATGTCTGCTATTTTTTTCGCTTCTTTTTTATTTGGAACAGTTACAAAGACAATAGTGTATTTCATTTTAGTTTCCTCGGCCAAGCCCAAACCCGCATTGGGCTCGGCAAGGGCATTTTTTGCAGTCAGGGTTTTTTTTGCAATGTTTTTTAGCAAGTTCAACTATTAACGCGTGATATTCTTTATATATATCAATATTTTTCGGAAGATTGTTTTGAAAGAAAGTTTGTATTTCATCGTATTTTTCGCTTTTAAATATTCCAAGTCGGTTTATTATTCTTTTGGTGTATGCATCTACTACAAAATATGGTTTTTCAAGGGCGTATAATAGTATGGAGTCAGCAGTTTCAGGACCTACACCGTTTAATGAAAGTAATTTTGCGCGATTAATTTTATCATAAGCTCGCTCAAATTCGCTTATGTTCAGTACATTTTTTGAGAAGTTTTTTAGACGTTTTGCTTTCTGTTTATAGAATCCTGAAGGTTTTATTAATGTTTGGAGTTTTTTTAAATTTATTTTTGAGAGATGTTTGATGCTTAGTTTTTTTTCTTTTCTTAGATTTGAAAGTGCTTTTTCAACGTTATTCCATGCGGTATTTTGGGTTAGTATAGCGCCGACCATTATTTCAAATTTTTCTTCGTTAGTAAAATAGTTTTTGTTAGGATTATATATGCCACCTATCGGCCACCAGCCCTGAGGACCGAAATGTTTAAGTAGTTTTTTATAAATTCGGTATGATAGGTTGTTTATCACTTCATTAATAGAAGCATTATAGCTTTTTGTATATGGAGCCTATTTTCAGCTTGTTCAAAGACAATAGAGTTTTTTCCTTCTATGATGTCATTTGTTATTTCTTCACCTCTATGAGCTGGTAGGCAGTGCATTACCATACAGTCGGATTTTGCTTTTGAAAGCAAATCCCTGTTTATTTGAAATCCGGCAAAATCGTTTAATCGCTTTTCTCTTTCCGCTTCCTGACCCATTGATATCCAGACATCCGTATAGGCGATGTCTGCGTTTTTTATATCTTCAATTTTGTTTGAGAGTGAAATTAAGGCACCGGTTTTTTTGGCAATATTTGACGCATTATTATATATGTTTTTATCAGGTTCGTAACCTTTAGGTGTGATTACTGTTAAATTTATTCCGAGTTTGGCGCATAAAAGCATTAAAGAGTTTACAATATTGTTTCCGTCACCGACAAATACAATCTTTAAATTTTTTAAATATTCAATTCTGAATTTTCCGTTTTTTATTTCAAGTTTTTTTTCGATTATTGTGTAAACATCCCCTAGTATCTGGCAAGGATGTTCCAAGTCTGTTAAGCCGTTTATTACCGGTACTGTTGAGTATTTTGCAAATTCTATAACATCTTTATGGTCAAAAGTTCTTATCATTATACCATGCACATATCTTGATAATATTCTCGCAGTGTCTGCGATGGTTTCACCTCTTCCCATTTGTAGTTCTTTACCTCTTAGAAATATCGCTAAACCGCCGAGTTGGAACATGCCGGTTTCAAATGAAACCCTGGTTCTTGTTGAAGGTTTAGCAAATATCATTGCAAGAGTTTTTAAAGATAAAGGTGTGTATTTTTTACCCTGTTTTTGGAGTTTTTTTATTTTGTAGGTAGTTTTAAATATGTCTATTATATCGGATATTTCTAAGTCGGATATAGATATTAAATGCTTGGTTTTCATAAATAGTAAATAGTATTATACCAAATACGATAATTATATTCAATGAATTTTTTTATTTTATATCGTTTTTTTCGTAAAGGTCGTTGCCATAGTTATCGTTTATTACGATAAGTGGCATGTTTTTTACTTCAAGTTTGTAGATTGCTTCACAGCCTAATTCGGGGAATGCGATTATTACCGCTTTTTTAACACATTTTGATAATAATGCCCCGATTCCGCCGGTTGCGGCAAGATAGACTGCTTTATATTTTTTCATTGCTTCAATTACTTCTTTTGAACGTTTACCTTTGCCTATAGTTGCTTTAAGGCCATGTTTTAAGAGTTCAGGTGTGTATTTGTCCATTCTGTAAGACGAAGTCGGTCCACAGCTGCCAATAATATGTCCGGATTTTGCCGGTGTCGGACCGGTATAATAAATTACGGAGCCTTTTAAATTAAAAGGTATTTTTTTTAAATTAGACACAATTCGCTTATGTGCGGAATCACGTGCAGTATAGATAATTCCGCTTAGTAAAATTTCATCACCGGATTTTAATGTTTTAATAGTTTTTTCGGTTAGAGGTGTCTGTATTTTTTTCATCTATATCCGTTAGTTATCGGCATTCTACGGTCTTTGCCGAATGCTTTGTATGTTATTTTTATTCCGGGAGGCGATTGTCTGCGTTTGTATTCGCTTCTGTCTACCATACTTATAATTTTAGTAACGACATTTTTTTCATAACCCATCAATACAATTTGTTCCATGTCCATATCGTCTTCAATATATGCTTTTAATATAGGATCCAAAATTTCATATTTTGGAAGGGTGTCGCTGTCTTTTTGGTTTGGTCTGAGTTCAGCAGTAGGTGCTTTGGTTAAAATCCGTTTCGGTATTACTTTATATAATGAATTCCTGTATTCGGATAATTTATAAACCAATATTTTGGGAACGTCTTTTATTACCGCAAAACCGCCTGCCATATCACCATACAGTGTTGCATAACCTGCACTCATTTCCGATTTATTGCCGGTTGTAAGAACCATACAGCCGAATTTATTTGAGAGAGCCATAAGTAAGTTGCCCCTGATGCGTGCCTGCAAATTTTCTTCCGTGATGTCCTGTTTATGTCCTTTAAAAGTTTGTTTAAGTACATATAAATAGGTCTTGTATATTTGATTTATTGGGATAGTTGAGAATCTGATTCCTAAATTGTATGCAAGTTGTTTTGCATCTTCTCCGGATTCAGTAGATGAATATTGCGAAGGCATAAATACACCTGTTACATTTTCTTTACCTAATGAATCAACAGCCAGAGCGGCTACAAGTGCAGAATCTATTCCGCCGCTTAGCCCGATAACAACTTTTTTAAAACCGTTTTTCCTGACATAATCGGAAAGGCCTAAAAGGAGCGCATTATAAATTTCTTCAATTGGCTTGAGCGGTTTTATATTTTTTTCAGGCAATTTAATTTTGCTTTTGATAGGTATTTGGTTTGTTATATTGATTATCTTTTGATTTTTTTTGATTTTTTTTAAAGGTATATTTATGTCTGTAATAAATAAATCTTCATTAAATGCGAGCGATTTACCTAAAAATTTCCCATTATTGTCAATAATCATGCTTTGCCCGTCAAAAACTAATTCATCCTGTCCGCCGACTAAATTTACATATACAACCCTAATATTATTACTTTTAGCCTGTTTTTGTATTATTGATTCCCTGAGTTTAATTTTTCCTGCATAATAAGGTGATGCGTTAATGTTGAATATGATGTCGGCGCCTAATTGAACTTGTTTTTTTATCGGGGTGTTTTCATTCCAGATATCTTCACAGATACCGACGCCAAAAATGTATTTTCCATATTTAAAAACAATTGGATTGTCGCCCTGGTGAAAATATCGCTTTTCATCAAAGACTCCATAATTCGGTAGTATCATTTTGTTGTAAATGCCTTTTATCTTTCCATCGTATATTATTGCAGCTGAGTTGAAAAGGTTATTTTTTTGCTTATTTACAAATCCAACGATTGCCACTATTTTTTTTATTTTTTTTGATAATTTATTGATGATTTCCAAGTTATCGCTTATAAATTTGGGTTTTAGTAAAAGGTCTTCGGGCGGGTATCCGGTAATTGTCAATTCCGGAAATGCTACTATATCGGCTCCCGAATTATCTGCTTTACTGATATATTCAATTACTTTATTGTAGTTGCCGTTTAAGTCGCCGACAGTACAGTTTATTTGAGCTAATGCGATTCTTAATGTATTATTCATAAGTTTCTATAGTCGTCATTCCCACTTGCGTGGGAATCCAGTCGTTTTATATGGATTCCCTGCTAACTACCGCAGGAATGACAGACAGGAGCATTTTTTATATTATAGCAGTCTTCCTGCGATGTGCATGGCATTGGATATTTACTGCTACCGGTAATGAAGTAATATGAGTTGGCAATCCGTCAATTAATACAGCAAGTGCAGTAGTTTTTCCGCCCAATGCCATCGGTCCGATGCCTGTTTTGTTTATTTCGTTTAATATTTCATTTTCAAGATTTCTATATATCCTATTTTTATTATGAGAATTTAGATTCCTTAATAGCGCTTTTTTTGCCAATGTGCCAACGGTATCAAAAGTTCCGCCTATACCGATGCCTATTATAAGAGGCGGGCAAGCGTTTGCTCCGGCTTTTTTTATCGTATCTACGACAAAGTCGATAATTTCCTTTTTGAGTGTAGACGGCGGGAACATTTTAATTTGAGACATGTTTTCCGCTCCGCCGCCTTTTGATATGACAAATATTTTCAATTTGTTTCCCGGAACTATTTCAATGTGTATTGAAGCCGGCGTGTTGTCTTGTGTATTTTTCCTTTCAAGCGGACATGATACTATTGATTTTCTTAAATAGCCTTCTTTGTAAGCCTGTCTTACCCCTTTATTTATTGCATGAGTCAAATTACCGCCCGTTACATTAACATCTTGTCCTACTTCTATGAATATAATAGCGGTGCCTGTATCCTGGCAAATAGGTATTTTTTCATTTTTTGCAACTTTTGCGTTTTCTAATATCTGTTTTAAAATATTTTTTGCTTTTGTGTTTGTTTCTTTTTTTAACGCAATTTGTAATTTTTTCAAAACATCGTCAGGTAAACGATAATTTATGTCAAGGAATAGTTTTTTAACAATATCAGTAATAATTTTTGAACTTATTTTGCGCATAGTTATTTTAAGTGATTATTGGAAAACCCAATAATCACTGATTACACAGATTATGAGGTATTAACCCCGTAAAACGGGGTTGCAGTCTTGTTCGTTCCAGTAGGCTCATAAGAGCGTAGGCGGACGAATTTCGAGTGCAAGATTACACAGATTTTGAGCGGTATTTTTTTTTAAGTTCATTTTAGATATTCTTCCGGAAAAACGTCTCCCCTGTTCAATATTAATTTTGGGTCAAGTATTTTTTTTATGGCTATCATTTCTTGTATTCCATTTTTTCCGTACATTACTTCCAGATACTGATGTTTAATTTTCCCTATACCGTGTTCTGCGGAAACAGTGCCGCCTAATGAGACCGCTTTTTTAGCAAAATCCAAATGCAATTCTTTTGCTTTTATAAATTCTTCATGGTCATTCGGAATGATATTCATATGTAGATGATTTTCTCCGATGTGTCCGAATATTGTATATTGGAATTTTAACGGTTCAAGTTTTGATTTATAATAAGAAATCATCTCGGTAAATTTATCGGGCGGAACAGCTATGTCGGCGGAAATTTTGTGAATGTCAGGATATTTTTGTTTTCTTTTTGCGATGGTTTCGTTTATTGTTTCAGGGATTTTGTATCTTATTTCCCTTATTTTTTCCATATCTTTTTTTGCAAAACCACCCCAAGTATCATCCATTGTTGAATTGTTTTTATTAAGAAGTTTTTCTATGTTTGAAGTAATATCGTTTATTGTGTTATCGGTAAATTCTGTTTCAAAAAATATTGCAAATTTTCTATCTTTAGGTAGTCCGGCTATTTTGGGCGTTAATAGTTCAAAGGCGCCGTTATCAAAGTATTCAAAAACAACTGCTGTTTTTAGTTCTTTAACAGCCGAGAAAAAAAAGTTAAAGGCGTCTTTTTCAGTATTAAAAAATGAAAGTAACGACATAACGTTTTTTGGTTTTTTTATAAGTGCAAGTTCCAATTCTGTTATTACGGCAAGCGTTCCTTCACTGCCGATAAATAGGTCAATTAAATCCATGTTTTCTTTGGCATAATACCCTGCTGCATTTTTTGTTGAGGGCATTTTATACTTTGGTATGTCTATTGTTTTTATGTTTCCGTTAGGCAGTTTAATGTCCATTATATAATTTTTTGCAAATATTTTGTTGCGTTCGATATTTAATATGTTGCCGTCTGATAATATAACTTTTAATGCGCGTACCCAGTTTCTTGTTGGTCCGTATTTGAAACTTCTTTCGCCCGATGCATTGGTCGAGACGGTGCCCCCTACGTGAGCAGTTGTTTCTGTTACATCTACAGGATAGAAATATTTTTCTGAAGCAAAACTTTCATTTTCCGAATATGCAAAAAGATCGCTTAGAACAACTCCGCTTTGTAAGTGCACGCGATATTCGTTATCCACATTTTTTATACCGAATATTTTATTAAGTTTTTCCAAGGATATTAAAGCGCCCTTTAACGGAACTGCACCGCCGACAACGCCTGTTTTACCATTGGAAATGGTAACCGGTATATTTTTGGAAGAAGCAAATTTAAGAAATTCACTAATATCTTTGTCGTTTTCCGGAAATGCGAGATATTCAACATTTCCATATGAAAGTTTGGATTCGTCTTGCAAATATGACGAATAACCGGAGATTATGTTTTGTTTTCCTTCGATAATTTTCACCCTGCTCGTTCCTCCATGTAAACATTTACATACTTAGTTTAATAAGGTTATTTTTTTAAAGAATGAGCGGGGTTCATCCTTGCCTTATTAAGTAATTAGGATTATCCGTAACTATTACAGTTTTATTATTAAGATATTTTTCTATCCATGTTTTCAGTCGTTCAATAACTGGCTGGTTTATATTTCCCCAAAATAAGAATGGTAGCAGATTATAATCAGTTTCAGGTATACCGTCTTGAATAAGATGCAGATTACCCCAACCTACAAAATCAAGTATTTGTAAAAGGTCAATTGGTTTTTGTTTACCGATTTTATAGTCATTTTTTACGTTATTTATTATAATAGAAAGTGCATTTTTAATGCCTTTGGATTTATCATTATTTTTATTGATTTCATCTATACCCATTTTCATTAAGTTTTTAAATTCTTCATTACCCCAGCCATTGTTGCAAGGTGCGACGTTAAGTACCATTCCACCTTTTTTAACTGCATGATAGGCACAATGGGTTGCTTTGCCCATTTGGTAAAGATTTATTCCCCAGTGAGCGGCGCCGGATATTACTATATCTGCCCGTTCTTTTATTTTTACAGTCCAGACATCTTTTAATATTTCAGTCGCTTCGCGATGGCTTTCAAATATTTCACCACCTTTTAGATATACCAAGTCGCCTTCGGTATCAATAATGGATGTTATTGTGTAGACTTCCCGTTTATGTTTGCGCATTGAATCAACGATTGTTTTTACTATTTTTGTTTTTGTATCGTATACAGGATTGTTACAGATAATGCCTAAGTCAACGTTTTCGGCAAAACCATATTCACCAAACGCTTTAAGATGTTCATATCTAATAGTAGGCATATCACAAATGCCGGGACACAATGCTTTAGGACCACCGGCTACACCGGCAAAATAATGATTTTCTATATCTGTGAGCAGTATAACAATATCGGAATTAAAAGCGGTGCCATTTATTTTTATTAGTTGTCCCTCAACTATGCCTACTTCTACATTATCTTCAAGGCATTTATGCATTACATAATTTACATTTGGAAATGTTTCTTTACCGAATATTTTCTCCATTTCTTCTTTTGTTGAAGGACGATGAGTGCCGGTAGAGATTACCGCTTTAATTTTTCCAGATGGTATTTTGTAGTGAGATATTAATTTTTCCAATAGAATCGGATAAAGCAGACGTGTGTGAATATTAGGTCTGTCATGGTCATCTACGATGATAGATACAGTTCCACCCTTATAATTTTCTTTTATAAGTTTACTTAATGTTTTTTGTTTACCGATAGGGTTTTCTAAAGCATTTAGCAACGTTTCTTCAATGTTTTTAATTACAGGTTTTTTATTAGGAAGTATTAGGGGTATATATTTTTCGTTTTCTATAGATGTTTGTGGAATAAAATCCGAAAGTATCTTATCTCCGAAATTTACAGTTATATCTTTGGAGTGCATATTTTATTCCTTTGGTGGTGTAGATATAAATCCTTCTTTCATAAGCATCTGGGTAATTTCACGGGCTTTTTTTATTGTTGTTTCTGCCTTTTTATATAGTTCTTCTTTGGATATTTTAATTTTAGCAACGCCTTGTTCAATTGCTTTCATGCCAACCGCAACAGCTTCTCGTGGAAAAACTTCCCAGTCGTCCATTATGGGTAATAGATGTTCTTCATCGAGGCCTTTATCCTGCTGGACTTTTGCAAGTTCATATGATGCAGCAAGACACATCTCGTCAGTTATGGTTTTTGCTCTGACATCAAGCGTACCTCGGAAAATTCCCGGAAATCCCAACGAATTGTTTACCTGGTTGGGAAAATCGCTTCTGCCGGTTGCCACGATTCTTGCCCCGGCTTCTTTAGCTTCCCAAGGCCATATTTCAGGGATGGGATTTGCACACACAAATACAATAGCATCTTTTGCCATTCCTTTTATCCATTCCTTTTTTATTACATCTGGTCCAGGGGTTGAAAGTGAAATTAAAACATCTGCACCTCGCATTGCATCTACCGTACCACCAATTAGATTTTCAGCGTTTGTTTTTTGGCATATTTCCCATTTTTGCTTATATGTATGTTGCAATTCGGTCCGTCCTTTATGTAAAGTTCCTTTTGTATCGCACATTATTATATTCCCGGGTTCAACTCCGGCAGACATGAGTAATCTGGCGATGCAGATATTAGATGCACCTGCTCCGTTCATAGCTACTTTTATATTGTTAATTTTTTTATTTACTATTTTTAATGCATTAATTAATCCCGCTACGGTTACGGCAGCAGTCCCTTGCTGGTCGTCATGCCAAACAGGAATTTCACATTCTTTGCGAAGTCTGTCCAGAATTTTAAAGCATTTAGGTTGGCTTATATCTTCAAGATTAAATCCGCCGAATGACGGTTGAAGGTTTTTGCATATGTTTATAAATTCATCCTCATTTTTTGTATTTAGGCATATAGCTACAGCATCTACTCCACCTAAATATTTGAATATCATCGCTTTGCCTTCCATAACAGGTAACGCTGCTTCAGGACCTATGTCGCCCAAACCAAGTACGCGGGTACCGTCTGATATAATAGCTATTGTGTTACATTTGCTTGTATATTCATAAACCAATTCTTTATTTTTGTTTATTGCTTTACAAGGTTCTGCAACACCCGGAGTATACCAGATTGCAAAATCATTGACATCCCGTATTATACACTTTGGTAATGTTTGCATCTTGCCATGATAAAATGGATGCAGTTTCATTGCATCTTCAGCTGGTTTTTTTGCTCTTGCTAATAATTCTTCTTTTGAAATTTTGCTTTGCATCTTATCTCCTTGGATTAATGGCGGATTTCAGATACTAATTATAAAAGTTTTTATTGTATAAATTTTTGGAGTTTCAATATAATGATGGAAAAACCGAATAGAACTTAATTGCATTTAGAACATCTGTAAATTTTATTTGCTCATTTGCAATATGCGCATATTTTTCACTTCCAGGTCCAAAGCCAATTGTAGGAATATTTTTTTCTCCCATTGTAAATGAACCATTTGTACAAAATGGCCATAGAGTTACTATCGGTTGCTTTTTAAAAGATGATTTATATGCATTTATTGAAGAGTTTACTAAATTATGATTTTGAGGCAATACCCATGCTTTAAAAAATTTCTGGTAATTGATTATAGAGTCCTTTTTACATATATTCTTAATTTCATCAGATATTTTTTTAGCAGTTTCATTTTCTATGCTTCTTCTATCTATATAAAATGAACAATTATCGGGAATTGTGTTTGTTGAAGCATTTTTTGTTTCAATTTGAGTTACGCTTATAACCGGTTTTCCTAAATTTTTGCTTTTGTATTTATTATTAAGATTATCGATTTTTTTTATGTAATCTGTTGCTTTATAAATTGCATTGTCACCTTCGTTCGGTATGCTTGCATGTACAGATTTACCGAAGACGGTTACTTTCATTTCGCTTCTACCTTTATGACCTCTGATTATTTTCATGTCGGATGGTTCACCAATAACTACGCAATCCGGTTTAAAGTTTAGTTTTTTTATAATAAAGTCCAACCAGTAAGGTTCACCGGTTTCTTCACGAGAAGATGCAGATACAAATAGTGTGAAGTCATTAAATAATCCGTGTTTTTTTATTAATGAGCCGGCATAAACCATTGCAGCAACGCAACCTTTATCGTCGCACGCACCGCGACCGTAAATTATTCCGTTCTTAAAAGCCGCTTTGTATGGATTTGTTTTCCATTTCTTTATATCGGATATACCAACGGTATCTATATGTGCATCATATAATATCTTTTTTTTGCCATTACCTATTTTTCCGATTACATTTCCATATTTATCAGTTTTAACAAAATCGTAATTAAGCGATTTCATCTCGTCGGCAACAATTTTAGAAACTGCTTTTTCCTGCCCTGATAAGCTTTTAGTTGAAACTATTTTTAATAAAAACTTCAAACAATCATTTTCAAGATTCATAGGTTTATTCCACCTTTGCAAAAAACCACCTATTTTCATTACGTTATTTATTGCCCTATTTTCGCTGCGGTGGATTTACACTCCATAATAATAAAAGAGATTTAAGAAATATAATTAATGGAGCTTCAATTTCTTTATAGGTTTGTTTTTTGCGTTAAGAAAAATAATTTTTGGCTTGTATATTTTCGCTTTTTCTTCATCTACGAATTCAAAGGAAATTATGATCAGTTCATCGCCTATTTCACCTAATCTTGCGGCACCGCCGTTTAATTCAATCATGCCTGATTTTTTTTTACCTTCAAGTACATAGGTCTCAAATCTTGCGCCGGTTGTTTTATTAACCACAAGTACTATTTCATATGGATAAATATCGGCTAAATCCATGAGACTTCTGTCAATTTTTATTGAACCAAGATAATTAAGATTCTTACCTGTAATTTTTGCAAGTTGTAACTTGGATTTTGCCAATTTTCTAAACATATTAAAATCCTTAATTAATAATTATGGGTTAAGAGTCGTGATTTAGCACGATGGTGGGATTGTGCGATTGTGCAATGATAAACTATTATAGATTCCTTAACCAATTCTATCTCACTATCCCACAACCTCACTATCCCGCAGAGCCTATTCAAGCATATAATCTTCAAACGGTATTTTCTTTTTTCTTAAATCCTCTTTCCATTTCTCAAGTGCAAGCGGCATTTTTTCTTTAGACATTTTTACCCATTTGGAATTAGGAGGAGAGAACTGTTCTACAGCCGTTTGATACCAAACATATGCCATTTTCCAATCATTTTTTTCTGTAGCTTTTTCTGCTTCAAAATATGAATGCTTTGCACGAAACCAGACATCTACATATATCATTATATACATTACTATTACGGTTATAACTACTAAAAGTGCGGTTCTCGCCCATTTTTGCTTAAACATCAATTGTTCCTCCAAAAATTTTTTTTATTTCAAGTATGAATATTGACGGATCAATAGGTTTGGAAGTAAAACCCTTTACATTGGGTTGTGAATTAATGAAATCATATGTCGTTCCATCTGTGAATCTTCCTGATATTACAAGAACAGGTATATTTTTTGTTGTTTCATTTTTTTGAAGTGTTTTTAAAATAGCGAATCCGCCGTTTGTCGGAAGCATCAAGTCCAATATGACGATATCGGGCTTTTCATCCAGTATTTTTTTTTCAATATCTATATCATTGAAAGCAGAAGCAACAATAAAACCTTCTCTTTCCAATGTGTATTTAAAAAGTTCAATTATATTCTTGTCATCATCAATAACAAAAGCTTTTTTATTCATAATAAAAAAAGTTACTCAACTATAATCAGGACATGTTTACAGTGATTCTAAATTATGAGACTCTTCCCAAGGTTTACCTTGGTCAGGGTGACACTGTTGAAAAATTTCACCAGTGTCATTTTATCACTTTTTGTCTGTCTTGTCAACGATAAAAATTTCCAAAGTATCACTTTTTGCAATGTTTTCCCATATATCTATAGCACATACCCGTATAAATATGCGTAAAAAAAGATTATTTGATATTTCATGTTGATTTTTATTGTTTTCTTTACCATGTTTTTCAAATGCTAATTTTTTCGGATTTATTGAAAATATGTATGGCGAAGTATAAATAGTTAAACCATGTTTTTTCCAGTTTTTATTATCTTCGGATATTTCAAACCATGCTTTTTCAATTTCATTTCCAAGTATTGAAGAATAAAAGACTTTTTTTTCCGATATTTTTTCGCCATTTGATATTCCCATAATGCCAATGGTTATATTTTGTAATAATTCAGGCACAAGTTTTAATGCGATTGCCGGATCAAAAACGGTAAGAGTGGATTTTAGAGTTGTTGTGCTGAAGTGCTGAGGAGGTATACCGCGAATTTCATCGTTAATAAAACTGTTTGTGTCTTTATCACCCCATGCAGCAGCAATAATCGGGCTGTTTGCTGTATTATTTAAATATGATGATGTTGACCATAGAGCTATATAATTGTCTTGACCAAAACTTATATCAGAAATGGGTATCTTTGCCCAAAACCACTGTGATTCACCTATTTGTTCAATCGCCAGTTCACTATCACCTTCAAAGGGTATTTCTGATGTGAAGGTTAATAATTTCCATGTGGATTTCTGCCAAGATATAGTAGAAGAAATTGCAATATAAATATCTCCGGGTATCGCTTCTTTATCAAGTGTTGCTTTACCGTTTTTGTAAACCTGCTGTGATTTCATTCTGCCGAGTTTTGCACCTAAAAATGCTGTTTTATAATTTGAAAGATTTTCAGGTATGAATATTTTTTTAATCCAAACCCTGTTATAGCCGACATACCAAAAGCCATCCCATCCGCCTCCGTTTGCAAAAAGACGATAATCATTCGGATTATTTGCAGAGCATAAATATAGAGGATAAGATATTGTTGTCTGGTTATTTGATTGAGCATTGATAAGATTAGTCAAGTTCAAAAGAATATAAATTGAAATGAAGAAAAGCAATTTAATACTATTAATTAATTTCCAACCATTTCTTAGCGATATTCGCATTTTTACCTCCACGATTCATTTCTAAATATTTGTTTAAAAAGTATTTTGCTTCTTTTTTATTATTAGTTTGAGCATATATTACTCCGATATTATAATATATATCGGCATTATCTGGAGTATATTCAGAGGCTTTTTTATATTTGAGTATAGCTTCGTTAATGTTATCCGCTATATAATATTTGTAACCCAAATTCTGATATATTTTTGAAAGTTGAAATAAAGAATCTTTGTCGTTATTATCATATTCAAAAGCTTTTTGAAAGTTCTCAATAGCTTTCTCCTCGTTCTGCTTTTGTAAATAAAGCAGACCTAAGTTATAATAGGCCGGAGAGTAAGAATT
>DMMW01000045.1 GCA_003452965.1 Elusimicrobiota bacterium | reverse complement strand
ATTTTGTTTGCGGAGGTTAATTTATGAAAAAAGCAGTGATTATTACCGGACAAAATTTTCAAGATGAAGAATTTATTTATCCTTTTTATCGTCTGCAGGAAGCCGGCTTTAAAGTAGATGTAGCAATAAAAGACAAAGTAATCACAAAAGGAAAATATGGTGTTCCCGCCAAGCCCACCGTAGATACCAAAGACCTCAAAGAATCCGATTACGACTTGGTTGTATTACCAGGTGGCCATGAAGCTCCTGACAGAGTCAGGCAGATTAAAGAGGTTTTAGATTTCGTCAAGGCGATGCATTCTAAGGGAAAAATTATTTCCACAATCTGCCACGGTCCTTGGATTTTAATTTCAGCGGGTATTGCCAAAGGCAAAAAAATATCGGGATATATAGGAATAAAGGATGACATAATCAATGCGGGAGCCGAGTATATTGATGCTCCGGTTGTTGTTGACGGTAATATAATCTCTTCGCCCCATTATAAATATAATGGCGATTGGATGAGGGAAACATTAAAGAAATTTTAAATAATCTGATTATTTATCCGCCAACGACTTAGTGGCGGATGCAGATAGAAAGGTAGGTTATGGATAAAAATGATAAAATTTATATCGCAGGACATAATGGATTAATCGGTGCCGCTATTCTCCGCAGATTGATAACGGACGGCTATACCAATATAATTACAAAAGAGCATTCAGAAATAAATCTCTGTGACCAGTCTCAGGTAAAATCATTTTTTGAGAGAGAAAAACCCGACTATGTTTTCCTTGCCGCTGCTAAAGTAGGCGGTGTATTCGCCAATAGCACCTACCGTGCTGATTTTATTTATGAAAATATAATGATTCAAAATAACATAATCCATAATTCTTTTTTAAACGAAGTAAAAAAACTCATTTTTTTATGTTGTGCCGATGCTTATCCTAAAGAATGTCCGCAACCTGCAAAAGAAGAATACTTACTAACTGGACCTCTTGAACCTACATGCGAACCTTTTGCACTGGCAAAAATAGCGGGAATAAAAATGTGCGAATCGTACAACAGGCAGTATGGAACTGATTTTATAGTCACTATACCGCCGAGTGTTTATGGTCCGAATCAGCATTACGACATACTTAACGCACAGGTCTTACCTTCACTAATTAAAAAGTTTCACGAAGCAAAAATATCAAATTTGAAAGAAGTGTTGCTCTGGGGAACCGGTTCCCAGATAAGAGACTTTCTTTTTGTAGATGACGTCGCTGATGCCTGTATATTCTTAATGAACAAATATTCGGGTCCCGATTTCATAAATATCGGTACAAACAGAGGCACTACAATTAAGGAATTGGCGGAAATATTAAAAAAAGTTGTAGGTTATAAAGGTAAAATATCTTTTGACAAAACCAAACCCGGCGGCGTAAGCAAAAAACTTCTGGACATATCAAAAATCAAAAACCTCGGATGGAAACCGAAAACCGACTTGCTTGCCGGCATCAAAGTCAGCTATAATTCTTTTTTAAACGAACTTGAAAATAAATCAGTCAGAACTTCAAAAATATGTGATATCAAAATAAGCGAAAGGGATATCAATGCACTTAAAAGAATAAAATCGTTGCGGAAATTTACCATCTCTACAATGCAGCCAAATACATATAAAAATAAAATAGTATTAAAACCATGGGGATACGAATTTCTTGTCTTTGAAAACACCAAGGTCGCTGTATGGTTTCTTCATATAGAAAAAGGAAATGCAACATCCATGCATTGCCATCCCCAGAAAAAAACGTCTTTAATTATTCTATCCGGTACCGCAATGAGTAATACATTTATGTATAAAAACTTTTTGAAAGGCGGGGACGCTGTAATAATAGAAAAAGGGGTGTTTCATTATACAAAGGTCTTATCCGATAATGGACTGAATATGCTGGAAATTGAAAGCCCGCCGAATAAAACCGACCTCGTAAGATTGGAAGATAGATACGGCAGGGAATCAGCAGGATATGAAAGCGTTGCCGAAATGGAAACACAAAACCTGAAAAATTACGGATATTTCTCTTTTAAAGAAAAAGATTCATATACTAAATATACACATACAACCGATAATTTTGTCGTTTCACTTGAGATTTTTAATAACAACTCCGAATTTCAGAAAAATTTTAAAATAGGTGATGAGGGCTTGTATACATCTTGCGGCGGTAAACTATTATATAAAGATAATAGTATTTTATTGAATACGGGTGACACCCAAAAAGCGGATATTCTTTATAACACAAAAGATATTCATATATCAGAAAAGATTGTAATTCTTAAAACTTTCACAAAAGACAAATAGTAATGAACCTGCCCGTCCCGACTTTTTGTGGGACTGGCTATAGGATAAATCGTCATTCCTGAGTGACTTTATCAGGAATCCAGATGTTGACCGTCATTCCCGCATGTAGTAAGCGGGAATCCAGATAAAAATATGAGAAAAATTTCCTTATTGCAAAATATTGCAATAATTATGTCGGAAAAAGATAATGTTGCCATTGCAAAAAATAACCTGAAAAAGGGAATTATATTGCATCACTTAAGAACTGAATTTAAACTTTTAAGCAATATTTCCCAGGGACATAGATTTTCTATAACTGATATCAAAAAAAATGATTTTGTAAAACAATACGGATATCCGTTTGGTATATCAAAAGGTATAAAAAAAGGACAATTAATAGATAAAAAAAATATTGACGATTATTCTTCAGATTACAAAAAATATTCTTTGAAACCGTATAAATCAGAAAAAAAATGTCTCGAAAATTTAACAGACAAAAAATTCAAGGGATATCTAAGAGCAAACGGCAGGGTAGGTACAAGAAATTATTATCTAATAGTTCCTACTTCAATGTGCGCAAGCGATGTTGCATCTAAAATTGCCGGAATGCTGGACAATGACCGCTCTTTGAAATATAAATATAAAAATATAGACGGATTTGTCGCTGCGACACATACCGAAGGTTGCGGTTGTAATGATGGCGATATAATAAACAGATTAATGCTGACATTAAAAAACAGCATAATTCATTCTAATGTATGTGGTGCATTAATCGTTGATTTAGGTTGTGAAAAAACTAACAAAGTAGTAATTTCAAATTTTTTGGGAAATATACGTGAATATGGAAAACCTATTGACTTTATAACCATTCAGGAAGTCGGAGGTACTGTTAAAGCAATTTATAAAGGCACAAAAGCAATTCTTAGTAGATTGGACAAAGTCAATAATATCACCAGAGAGGAAATCTCCTTAAAACATCTGATTTTAGGAACGGAATGCGGCGCTTCGGATTCTTTTTCCGGAATTACAGCAAATCCTTTAATAGGAAAAACATCTGATAAAATAATCGCTTCAGGCGGCTCGGTTATACTATCCGAAACACCGGAAATATTGGGAGCGGAAGAAAATCTTATAAAAAGAATGCCGTCTAAAATAACGGTAAAGAAATTTATTAACGGTATAAATTATTACAAAAATATGGCTAAGGCGTTAAATGTTTCCATGGAAGGAAATCTTGTTGACGCCAATAAAAAAGGCGGACTATTAAATGTTACTTTAAAAAGCCTTGGAGCAATATTAAAAGGTGGTAGCTCCGAAATTGTCGATTTTCTTGATTATGCAGAACTAATAAAAAAAAATGGATTAAACATTATGAACGGTCCCGGAAACGATCTTGAGTCATTAACCGGAATAGTGGCTTCGGGCTCAAACTTGATACTCTTTTCAACCGGATTAGGCGCCACAGAAGGCAGTTTAATAACACCGGTAATACGAATAACCTCGAATACGAAGCTATATGATAAAATGAGAGATGATATGGATTTTAATGCCGGTCGCCTGCTTGATGACAATATTTCTTTTGAAAAATTAAGCAACGAGCTTCTTGATTTGGTTATTAAAGTGGCATCGGGTAAAAAAACATGCTCGGAACAATTGAATAAAAGGTCTTTCCAGATATGGAATACAGGAAAACTATCGTTATAATTTATGAAGATTTTTAAAGCAGTTTTATTTGATTTTGATGGGGTTATAGGCAGAACCATGGAAGATAATTACAAGGCATGGAAATATGCGCTATCTACATATAAAATTCCTATAAATAAAAACAATTATTTTCTATTGGAAGGAATGAGCACTTTCAAAACTGCAAGATACTTTTTAAAAATAAATTCGCAGATTAAAAATATCAACAATTTAGCAAAGGAAATAGTTAAATACAAGGAAAAACACTTTTCTAAAAACAATACTTCCTCTTTATATAACGGTGCTAAATCAGTGGTTAAATATCTTAAGGAAAAAGATTACTGCATAGGTATGGTATCCGGCGGATCATATAATAGAATTTCTAAAATGTTAAATGGCAGTTTTATTAAAAATTTTGATGTCATTATAACCGCCGACAGAGTTAAAAAATGCAAACCACATCCGTATCCGTATTTAATAGCGGCGAAAAGATTATCGTTAAAACCGTCCGACTGCATATCAATTGAAAATGCACCTTTAGGCATAGAATCGGCAAAAAGGGCAGGAATGTATTGTATAGCGGTATGTTCCACATTAGAGCGTGAATATTTGAGAAAGGCAGACAAAATAATCAATAAAATTAGCGATTTAAAAAAAATATTATGATGCTGTTGAAAAACTCAACAATTTCTGAGTAATATTTAAATATTTATGAATGAAAAAAAGATTGATATTGTTCTTATAAATCCAGGATATGTAAAACAGCTTTATCAGGGATTAGCCATTGATTTGGCAGCAATTGAACCACCTTTCTGGATTGCAGTTATTGCATCGTATTTGAGAAACTCGGGATTGAGTGTTAAAATTATTGACGCAAATGTTGAGGATATCTCATTAGAGGAAATGTCTAGGACAATTAATGAACTGAACCCTCTATTAACAACCCTAATAGTTTACGGCTCCCATCCGTCCGCATCAACACAGAACATGACAATCGCGCGTAATATTTGTAATACATTAAAAAAGAACATTACATCTAAAATAGCATTAGGCGGACTGCATCCTTCGGCGCTTCCCGAAAGAACAATTGTCGAAGAAAATGTCGATTTCGTGATAGAAGGCGAAGGACCAATTACTTTAGAGAAACTTCTTAATAATTTAAAAACAAAAAAATACGATTTTTCCGATGTTCCCGGCCTCTGGTATCGCGAAAATAAAACGATAAAAAACAATCCTCGCCCACCCTTAATTAATGATTTGGACAAAGTACTTCCTGTCGCTGCGTGGGATTTGCTTCCTATGAGCAAATATAGGGCGCACAATTGGCACTGTTTCGATGATATTGAAAATAGAATGCCATATGGCGCGATATATACCAGTTTGGGCTGTCCGTATAGTTGTGTATTCTGTTGCATAAACGCACTGTTCGGCAAACACGGCATCAGGTATAGAAGCCCCGAATTGGTTGTTGAAGAAATAGGTTTATTAGTAACTAAATACGGTGTGAAAAATATTAAAATTGTTGATGAACTATTTGTATTGAATGAAAAACATTACATGGGTATTGTCGATTTGATAATAAAAAAAGGATACAATTTGAATATCTGGGTTTATGCACGAGTTGATTCAATAAAAACTGAAAACCTGCCAAAAATGAAAAAAGCGGGAATAAACTGGATAGGTTTAGGCATAGAATCGGCAAGTACAATTATAAGAGATGGCGCAAAAAAACATATGGAAAAAAAAGACATTGTTGAAATAGTAAAAATAATTCAGTCAAATGAAATACGGGTTGGGGCTAACTACATTTTCGGACTACCGGACGACACAATGGAAACAATGCAGGAAACCCTTGATTTGGCGATGGAACTCAATACGGAATGGGCTAATTTTAATTGCGCCATGGCGTTCCCCGGTTCAAAGCTTTACGACATCGCCGTATCTGAGGGCTGGGAATTACCAAAAAACTGGGACGGTTTTTCATATTATTCTTATGAATCACTTCCGTTAAGAACTAAATATATCGGTTCAAGGGAAGTACTTAAATTCAGGGATGACGCATTCATAAAATACTTTGAAAATCCAAAATATCTAAATATGATAGAAAAAAAATTTGGAATAACCGTAAAAGAACATGTTCAGAAAATGACAAAAACAAATCTGAAAAGAAGGATACTTAATGACTAAAAATAAAATATTGGTATTATTCCGCCGCTATCAAGAAACCTTAAATGATTACGGAAATATATTTTCTAACGAACTAATCAAAAACGGGGCAATATTCCTGGATTACTATGACATCTACATGAAATACGGAAAAAAACAGACGGAAAAATATATAGAAGATTTTATTGATACAAATAACATTTCAATAATGATTTATGTTGTAGAACCTTTCATCTATTATTTTAGTGTTGATTTTTTTGAAAAATTAAGGAAAAAAGTTTTTTTGGCAATGCTTACGGCAGATACCGAACATTATTTTGATATGCGAGACCAGTATTATGCCCAGGCGTTTGATTTGGTTATCGGTGACGATGTAACTCTAATTCCAAAACTAAAGCAAATCGGAATAAACGCCATTAACTACTATATATATTTTGATGCATCCCGTTTTTATAAAATTGAAAATATTAAACAGGATATAGATGTATCTTTCGTCGGAATTATCAAAGATAAAGTCGGAAGGTTGGAATATATCAATTCTCTCATACAGAATAATATAAAAATTGAAACTTTCGGCAGGGATTCAAAAAATGGTTTGTTGGCAAAATGGGATGATTATGTAAAAGTAATTTCCAGAAGCAAAATAAACGTGGGCTTCTCAGGTGTTGCAATAACAACAAGACAAACCAGAAAACATAATATACATAAAAGAAAAAAACAATTAAAGGGCAGAATTTTTGAAGTAACCCTTAGCCAGGGATTTTTACTGGTAGAATATGTTTACGGTATTGAAAACATATTTGAAATAGGTAAAGAAATTGAAATATTCCACGATAAGGAAGAATTACTTGAAAAAATAAAATATTATCTCGTTCATGAAAAGGAAAGAAACGAAATAGCCAGAAAAGGGTATGAACGCGCAATTAAAGAATATGATGTAAAAATCTGTGTTCCGAAACTACTAAAAACAATAACTGAAATCAGCGAAAAGAAAAAATATAAACCTTCCGAAATTTATCTGGATGATGAATTTATCCTAAATTTTACAACATACCGGGTATACTTAATACTAAGGTTCATTAAAATCAGGAAATGGAAATTCGCTTTTGAAGAATTAAAAATTATCTTAAAATATAGAAAACTCGACTGGTACCAAATCCGTATTATTTTAACAGAAGAAATATTGGATATGTTTCCGCGTCTAAAAAAAATATTGAAATACTTATTTAAAAGAAAATAAATAATATGAAAGAATTCAAATTCTCTGGTAAAAATATTTTATTATTATGCCCGACTGATGAAAATCAATATATCAATTTTCACTATGCCTGCCTGCAAAACAAGGTAAAAAATCTTTACCGTTTCAATTTTGTAGAATATTTTTCAAAATATGGAATCAAAAATACCGAAAAATATATAGAAAATTTTATCAAAGATAAAAATATTGATGCTGTGTTTTCCATTCTTTTTGCATCCGAATATCAATTGTCGGTGGAATTCTATTCTTCATTAAAAAATAGAGCAAAAATTGTCTTCTGGAGATTTGACGATGAGTTGTACTTTGAAGTTTATAGTAAGTATTACTGCCAAGTCGCCGATGCAGTAATAACAACCGACGATATTTTCAATTATTATGCATATAAAAGGTTGGAAATACCGGTAATTCTTTATTATTCCTCACACAGCAGTAAAAAAAATCATCCTATTGACATAAAAAAAGACATTGATGTCAGCTTTATCGGAAACTGTAAAAAAAACGACAGGATGGAATATATAGATTATTTAAAAAATAACGGAATAAATATAAAAACCTTCGGGGAAGATTCCGAGGGCGGTGTGCTGGAATGGTCAAAATTAGGAGAAATATTTTCACGAACTAAAATCAACCTTAATTTTACAAAAATAGATAACTTAAACTGGATAAACAAGGATGAACCTCTGCTTAATAGGGTAAGGCAAAATAAAGGCAGACCTATTGAAATCGCACTTACAAAATCCTTCTGTCTATCCGAATATGCACCAAGTTTGGAATATACTTTTGAATCCGAAAAAGAAATTGTTTTTTTTCACGACAAAGAGCAACTGCTGGAAAAGGTAAAATACTATCTTTCAAATGAAGAAAAAAGAAACTCAATCGTTGAAAACGCATATAAACGAGCTATGGAAAATTATGAAAGCGAAATTGCAATCCCAAAAGTTTTAAAAGAACTTGAAAGTATTTTTAACATAACCGACTTAAAAAAACCGACGAATCCAGAAATATTTTTAAGCAACATGTTCAAAATAAAATCAATAAACGGTTTGACTTTTTCAATGTTTATTTTAATTAGAAACTTAAAATTTTTATATGCAATTGAGCTATTTTTCAAACTTTTCAAATATGGAATATTGATTTTCATATTAGGTTTCTTTGATGGATTATTTAGAAGTATAAAAAATATATCATCTTTAAAGAAATGCCAAACTAAACAAACGCAAGTCATTCCTGCATGCAGTCAGCAGGAATCCAGACGTTAGCTATCATTCCCAAATGTTCCTCAATTAAAACTTTTAAGGACAAGCGGAAATCCAGTATTATTTATGAGCAACAATAAAAAAATTAGATTTGAGTTCGGGAAAAACTGGAACAAATTTCTTGGAACTTTAGATGAAAATAAAATAGACGCGGCATTAAAATCTCTATCTGAAATGCTGGCATTACAAAACTTGTCGGGTAAAACTTTTTTGGATATAGGTTCGGGTAGCGGTTTATTTTCACTTTCTGCAATCAAACTGGGCGCCAAGCAGGTTTATTCATTTGATTATGATTTAAATAGTGTAGAATGTACAAAAAAACTTAAAGAAAAATTTTTCCCTGATATTAAAAACTGGACTATTGAGCAAGGTTCAATTTTAGATACCGACTATATAAATAGATTAGGTCAGTTTGATATAGTTTATTCATGGGGTGTCTTGCATCATACAGGTGATATGTGGAAAGCTCTTGAGAACGTAATACCTCTAATAAAAAAAGATGGCAAATTATTCATAGCTATATACAATGACCAGGGCTTTATAAGTAAAATCTGGAAAATAATCAAGATTATATACAACAAACTACCGAACTTTTTAAAGCCATTGTACGTATTAATAATAATTTCAATATTTGAATTTAAACATCTCTTAGCCGGATTATTCAAACAAAAAAAATACTGTTCGCCGCAATCCGCAAGAGGTATGAGCAAATACTACGACTGGGTTGATTGGCTCGGCGGGTACCCGTTTGAAGTCGCAAAACCTGGCGAAATTATCAGTTTTTATGAAAAAAAAGGATTCCTCATTGAAAAACTAAAGACTTGTGGCAATGGCTACGGAAATAACGAATTTGTTTTTGTAAGATGAATAATAATATTCCACAAAAAAATTTCCATATAATCTTGATATCATTATATAGCTATGGTGCTTTTGGCACTAGGGTTCTTAAAGATATATTAAGAAACAATGGTTATAAAGTATCATGTATTTTTTTTAAAAAAGACAAGACCAACTCCATGGGATTACCTTCGGAACAGGAAAATGCTCTGTTGTTGGAACTTATTAAAAAACTTAGTCCCGACCTGATAGGCATTAGTACCCGCTCTACATTTTATCCTATCGCAAAGGATATAACAAAAAAAATAAAACAAATCATCAGTTCGCCAATAATCTGGGGAGGGGCGCATCCGACAGTCTGTCCGGAAGAATCAATACAATTTGCGGATATGATTTGCATAGGTGAAGGTGAAAAAACTATTCTTGAACTAACGGATAAATTACATAAAAAACAGGATATTTCCAAAATTAAAGGGCTCTGGGTTAAAAACAACAATTCTATTATTAAAAATGAACCTAATGTTTTACTTGAAGATTTAAATGAATTGCCTTTTCCTGATTTTTCTGATGAAAGCAACTATGCAATAGAAAACAACTGCATTACTACGGATGATCCATTATATAATGACGACTTAACTTATTATAATTTCATGAGCGGCAGGGGATGCCCGTTTCAATGCTATTTTTGCAGTAACAGCATATTAAGAAAAATATTTGAAGGCAAAGGCCGTTTTATAAGACAAAGAACCGTTGAGAATGTAATTGAAGAATTAAAGATAGCTAAAAAGCACTTTAAAAAATTGAAAGCCATTTCAAGCAATGATGAGGTTTTCACACTTAACAAAGAATGGCTGAAAAAGTTTTGTGAAAGGTACAAAAAAGAAATTGATTTGCCTTTTCATTGCGACATACATCCGTCTTTTGTAAATGAAGACGTAGTAAATTACTTGAAATATGCGGGTTTGAAAACAATCACGATGGGTATACAAAGCGGCTCTGAGAAAATACGCATGGATTTGTACGGCAGAAAAACGTCCGATACGGTATTGGAAAAAAATGCCTGTATTTTCAAAAAGTTAAAAATATTTCCGTCATATGATTTGATATTTGATAATCCTTTAGAAACCGAAAATGATATTAGAACAACCTATGAATTCATGCTCAAATTACCAAGACCTTACAGGATAAATATGTATTCAATGCAACATCACCCAAAAACTAAACTGACAGAAATCCTATTAAACAAAAAACTAATTACAATTAACGACATTGACGGCATTTCTATGAAAGGATTTGACCAGTGGCATGTAAATTTTGACTATAGAAAAAGCAAACCGGAACTAATATTTTACTACAAACTTTTTGAATTACTATCCAGTTTTATTGTTTTGAGTAAAAAAAATCCAGGAAAGGTAATTTTTATTTTTCCAAAATGGTTTATTCGTATCATAGAAAAGAATGGCTTCTTAAAAAATCACCCGCGTTTAACCGATTGGATAGCATTAATGCCTAAGATAACCTTTGGTGTAGGTCTATTATTTCAGGGTGAATATAAGAGATTGCTTAAAAGCACAAAAAGCTTTTTATCTGCCAAGTCCCAAACCCGGTGACTGTCCGACAACTA
>DMMW01000075.1 GCA_003452965.1 Elusimicrobiota bacterium | reverse complement strand
GCTGCATCATATGTGTATACCTGTGTCTGATTGTTCGGGTGTTTTACGCTCTTCAGTTGATACAAGTTGTCATATATATATTCTGTCCTTCCACCGCCAGTTGTCATGCTTTTCCGCATACCCACATTATCATACTCGTAATTAAAATAGCCCATTGTCCCCGTCGTGTTACTCCTGTGTTCTATGTTGGTTAACCAATTGTTTGTGTTATATTGATAATTGCTTTCTGCGTTGTTGGGATATGTTATTTTTATTCTATTACCCACCGGATTATATTCGTAGTTTATCGCACCTGTCTCGGTATCCTCTATTTTAACTAATTTATTTATTTCATTATATATATAATTTGTTATTTTTTCATCAGGATATGTTATAGATGTGCGGTTACCGACTGCATCGTAACTATGCTTGACTGTTTTTGCAAATCCGGCAGGTAGATATTTATAGTTTATTTCAATTAATCGATTCATTAAATCGTATTTATATGTTCCCTCAACGTTTTGATTTGACATTTTTGTACGATTTCCAACTACATCATATTCATAATTTGATTCTGTATTGTTAGGATATGTTTGTTTCTTTAGTTGGTTTATTTCATCATATGTATAATTGATTATATTCCCATTACCATCTGTTTTTTTAATTAGATTACCAACAGCATCGTATTCATAATGTATTGTTTTTCCTATCGCATCCGTTTCACTGACTAATCTCTTAAGTGCATCATAGTTATAAACGGTCTTGTTTCCGTTAGCATCAGTAAGCCCTGTTTTGTTTCCGAGTTTGTCGTATTCATAGTTTGTTGATTTACCATTTGCATCTATTACTTTTATTATTCTATTTAACATATCATATTGATACGAAGTCGTTTTTCCATTTGCATCGGTTATGGATGTTCTATTGCCAACCGCATCATAAGTATAGTTTGTTTGGTTGTTTAATGAATCTACTGATTTGATTAGTTGGTCTAAATTATCATAAAAGTATCTAGTTATGTTATTGTTGGAGTCAGTAATCGATATACGATTGCCAATTGAATCATGTTCATATTTAGTTGAATTAGATAATGCATCTTTTGCTTCAATTAGTTGATTATTAGCATTGTATACAAAATTAGTTGAATGACCATTGGCATCGGTTACGGTTATAAGATTATTATTATTATCGTAAATGTTTATTGTATTTGAATTTTCTGGGTATGTGATTTTGATTATTCTATCTCTGTCATCATAAGTATTGTTGGTAGTTCTATCTAATGCATCTTTTATTACTGTCAATCTACCTAATATATCATAGGTAAATTGATTTTCGTTGCCTAAAACATTTACAACTCTTATCTTGTTGCCATATTGGTCATAATGATTATTAGTTGTTTGTCCGTTTGCGTTTATATTACTTATTATCTGACCATATGAGTCATATGTATTTTTTGTGATGTTCCCTAATACATCCTTCGTTTCTATTAGGTTCCCTCTGGCATCTTGCTTATGTGTTGTGATATTACCATTCGCATCGGTTATGCTTACCGGATTATTATATGTATGTTCCCATACTATTGAGGTCATGTTACCTAAAGCATCGGTTATGCTTGTCTGGTTGCCGTATTCGTCAAAGGTAAAGTTGGTTATTTTTCCGTTGTAATCGGTTATGCTTGTATTGTTGTTGTTATCATCCCATGTGAATGATTTGGTTTTGTTATCGGCGTTGGTTAAAGATATCATTCGTCCTTTTGCGTCAAATTTGAATATTGTTTTGTTACCTTTGGGATTTGTCATTGTTGTTATACGATTGGTTGTATCGTAATTTATTGTTGACTGGTTACCTATACCATCTGTTTCTGATATTACTCTTCGGAATTCGTCATATATAAAAGTCCTTTTTATAAATTTTTTCTCTGCTACCCGAGAATCTGTTCGCTCAACCAATAAATGTTTATCGTTATATGTATATTTACCTATGTATCCACCGGGACCGTTTACCTGTATTAAATTATTGTTTTGGTCATAATCATATGTTGTGGTTCTACCTGCAGTATCAATCATTTGTGATATGTGAGAATCAGAGTTATAACTTATATTTACTGCTCTGCCAACGGTATCAATTATTTTTGTTAGTTTGCTATTTGTATATGTAAATGAAATAGTGTTGTTATTCCTGTCAATTATTGTAATTATTTTTCCAAGGTTATTGAAATTAAACTTTATGCCGGTTTTTTCACGGATTGTAAAAGTGCCATCTGTATTTGTATATAATATCGAATAATTACCTACTGGTGGCCTATAAGTTCCATCAGGTTGTTTTGTATATAGTACTTGTCCGCCATCGCCCATGTTATATATTATTTTTTCGTTACTTAAGAAATCAAGATATATATTGTATGAATGTGTCCAACCATACCCTAATGGACTTTCTTTTTCCGAAAAGCTGTTGTTCGTTCTTGAAAATTGCAAGGATATTCCGCGTGAAGGTAAAGTTAAATCAGTTACTGTATGAAGATGATTGCCTGTTAGATAGTTAAGTGTTCCAATTATGCACTGACCTACTTCATAGTTTTCATCACTGTTTGGTAATGGTAGCCATGGTTTTTCAATATATTCTGAACTAAAGTAACCGGAAGCCGAATCAAAACTGTAATATATTTCATAGCCATTGGAACTATTGTATGAATAAGAAATAGGACTCGCCTCGGAAGTAAGATAACTGTTATTAATCAAACCAAATCCTGTGACACTACCCGAAGGTGTTTTATAACTATTTACAACAATATTTACTGCTGGAAGCTGTCCTGAAGTTATTTTTACAGTATTGGTACCAGTTTGGTTACCCGCAGTTAAACTAACCGTTACATTGCCTTCAGAATCTGTTACTCCTGAAGTAGAAGAGAGCACTCCATCACCACTGGTAATTTCAAAGTTTATAGGTATATCCGGTACCGGTTGATTGTTGCTATTTAATATACTAGCAATGATATTTGTGTTTTGACCAGCAGCTATTGAATAGGATTCTGCACGGCCATGTAAATAATTTGTTGAAGTATATGCAGCTGCACTTACTATATTTGAAAGATGGCTTTCACCTCTAAATGGAAGTGGAATATCGTATTCAACAGATACTGCATAATAGAAAGTCTGCCCAATATAATACGGATGTATTAAATCCGTAAATGTATATGTTTCAGCATCAGTTACATCTAAATAACGAATTCTTGGAAGGTAATAAGACTCGCCATCAGGTTCACTACAATAAATTTTGAATCTTAGAGTATCATACATTGTGTTTAATGGCGCATCCCAGTTTAATGTTATTTTATTTTCGCCGGGTATAGCATATAGATTTCTGGGAGGAGGTAATGGAGGAAATGAAAATGAAAAAAATGCTCTTTCTAATGATACATATAAATTATTGTCAGATATTGTTATATATCCCTGTCTATCGCCATAAAAGTAATGTCCGATATTTACTTCTAAAAACTTTTCTCCTGTAATTGGATTATATGCATAAAAATAATCATCTGATTTCATACTATGATTAGATTCATCAATTTCATGATTTATCGGTCCAAAAAAAAGTAATCCTCCGCTTACTACCGGTGATGCATATCTATGTATTGCAAAACTATGACCACCATATATATCTATTTTAGTTCTCCATTTTAAGCTACCATCATATGCATCGATACCACATATATAAGACGATATTCTACTGGTAGCAAAAATCATCCCGTGTCCAGCTGTCAATCTACCTATTGGTTTTCCAAAATATAAATGATTTACTTTGAACTCAAGATTTGGCTCATTTACACGTACAGCAAATAAATTGCAGACATCATCTAAAATGTAAATATGTCCATATGCATATATCATGCTACCTTCATACATACTTGATATTCCAGGAAAATTATTATAATGCCAGTTTGCAGTATCTCTTATCCCGTCAGGACCAATATGATATGCAGTAAGACCTTCTGAAGATAAAAAGTATAATGTATAATCACCAACAACTATAAGGTTTGTTTGAAAACTTTTAACAAGTGTTCCGTTATTAGCATTTATTATTTTACCTAATATAAATATGTAACCATATTTTGTAGTCAAAAATGGCTGATCATATGCTTGAAATACATATCCAGTATTATATGCCCATATTTGATTTCCAGCATCAATATCAAATGCATAAATATAACCATCCGAAGCTGTAAAATACAGTTTATCATTATCAATACAGGGACTACCAACTATTGTTTTATTAACAGTGTAGATTTTTTCTATTGCTTTCGTTGACAAGTTAATTCTACTAATATGTGTAGTACAATTGAGATATACACTTCCTTTATAGATTATAGGTGCACCATTTATGAAATTATCGGGTATGTTTGCTTTCCAAGATGATATAAAACGTACATTATTCCAGTCCTGGATTTCAATTACAGGTGGTGACACTAATACATCTTTCGAGTTATAGCCGGAAAGTGAGGCATCGTATCGGTTCATTTGCCAATCTTCTGCTGAAATAGAACACGTGCAAAGAATAACTATAATTATTTTAAAAAGAATACAGCGAAAATGACATTTACCCATAATATTTTGATAGAATATTTGTTTTTACCAAAAAGAAAATATTGGACTATTCTCTTAGGCAAGTAGCTATAATTTAATAAATTTCATAATTTTAAAATTATATTAGTTCCTTGGCTTTCATGCTAAAGAAATCGTTTTTAGATACTACTATATGGTCAAGTATTTCTATACCCAGAATTTCTCCAGCATAAATCAATCGTTTTGTAAGTTTTATGTCGTCTTCCGATGGGGTTGGATTGCCTGAAGGATGGTTGTGAACCAGAATTACTCTTGCTGCAGAATGTTTAATTGCGGGATAAAAAACCTCCCTTGGATGCACCAGTGAAGCATTCAGTGTGCCGACAGAAACAACATCTTTTTTCAATACTTCGTTTCTTGCATTTAGATAAAAAACCACAAAGTATTCTTTTTTCTTGTCTTTGATATCAAAAACAAGTGGGAGAATTTCTATCGGTTTTTTTATAGATACAATGTTTTTATCAAGACCTCTTTTTACTAATTCGGAAGCAGCAGCAATAATCGACGCCTTCGAAGTCCCGATGCCTTTGATTTGTTTTAATTTTGAAAGTGGAATATGGATAAATTCATCCGCAGAATATTTTTTCAAAATTTCTTTTGCAAGTTGTAATACATTCTTACCTTTATATCCTGTCCGCAGAACGATGGCAAGCAGTTCTTCGTCCCGCAGGGCGGAAATCCCGCTTTTCGCAAGTTTTTCTCTTGGCAAATCAACTCTTTCAACGTTAAGCAACATAAGAAGACTCCTTGTTTTTTGTTAAGAATTCTTCAATCTCTTTTTTCTCTTTTTCAAATCCGTTTCTGCCCATAAGCCCGTAAGTAAGCACCTTACCTAACTCCACACCGGGCTGATCAAAAGCGTTAATTTCAAAAAGTTCGCCGATATAAGCGGTTGCCATTTCAAGCATATAGAAAACCTGACCTATTGCATATTCGTTAACTTCAGGAATTATCACTGTGCAATTTGGCCTCATCTGTTTTGTTAATGCCACACGCGTCGCTTCCTCTTCGCATTTTATCAATTCGTTAAGCGTACGCTTTTCAAGATAATGTTTCTCTTTTGTTGCTGGAATAATAACATTTGTTCGGTATTTTTCTACCGATAAAAATGTAATTACTTTGTCATACGGACCTTCAATATATAATTGAACCTGTGAATGCTGGTCTGTTGCACCTAATGCCTTAATCGGCGTAGGTCCGACATTTACAACTTCATTCTTAATACTATTTCTCTTACCCAATGATTCTGCCCATAATTGCCGAAACCAATCGGATACATCCTTTAGTGCCTGGCAATACGGCATCATAACATTTATCTTCTTTCCTTTCTGATATAAAAGATACTGGATTGCGGCATAAATAGCGGCCGGATTTTTTGTGATATCTTGCCCGCATCTTTGGTCCATCTCCTTTGCCCCTTCCAAAAGTTTTTCAATCTTCATACCGCAATATGCCGCAGATATAAGACCTACAGGCGATAGCACAGAAAACCTTCCGCCAACATTTGCGGGAATCACGAAAGATGCAATACCTTCATTATTTGCAAGTTCCCTTAAATAACCTTTTTTTTCATCAGTAGATATAATAATATGTTTTTGCCAGTTTTTAAGACCCACTTTTTTAATTAAAGCATTTTTCAATATAAAGAAATTTGCCAGACATTCTGCAGTTGTTCCGGACTTTGATATTATGTTAAAAACTGTCTTTTTCAGGTTTAAAACATCCAATAAACCTTTGATAAGTTCAGGGTCTACATTGTCCGGCACGAACAGCCTCGGACAATTATTCCTCTGCTTTTTAGATAGTAAATTCCAGTTTAAATGATTAATCGCCGTCTGTAATGCAATATTTCCAAGTGCAGAACCGCCGATACCGATTACAACAAAATCATCAAACTTTATTCTTTCTTTTTTAGCAAAACTACTTATTTTTTTCGCTTCGTCCGCTTTATACGGAAGTTCCATGAATCCAAGCATACCCTTCGCTTTTTTCTGCTGCACTACGCTATAAGCGGAAGTAAGTTTCGGATAAAGTGCCTGTAATTCCGATAAATTAATCCCATGTTCTCCCACAAACTCCGACATACAATTAGAATAATCCAACCTGATATTAACCATTTTCCTTCCTCCTCAAATTAGGCAAAGCTGTCGCTTTGCCGCTACATTTTTATTCTTATACTCCAAATTATATATCACTAAACCTTCATATTTATTGCCATTTCATTTTTCATATTCTTTCATACTATTTTGGACAGTACCTAACTACGATTACGGGAATTTAAACTACTGATTACTGTGATTACACTATCGCACTATCCCACTATCGCACTATACTTTTTCAGACTTCTTCAAATTCTTTTACTATTTCTTTGATTTCAGTTTCAGTTTTTTTAAGTTTGTTTCTCAAAATTTTAATCAATTCCGTTGCCCTTTTAACTTTCAAGGCAAGACTATCTATCTCAACATTCTCGCCTTCAATGCTATCAAGTATTTTACTAAGCTCTTCAAATGACTCAGAATACGATATTTTCTCGTTCACAAGCACCTCTCCGACATCCTTATTATTACAGGACATCTTTTGATTTTACGCTTCCTATTAATTTACCGTCCCGTAACTCAACCTTTATATCGGTATTTATTATAACATTTTTAATACTTTTAATAATCTTATTATTTTCACCATATACCAATCCGAATCCTAACTTAAGGATGTTAACAGGATTCTTTGAGTTAATAAATCTATCCAATTCTTCAAGCTTTCTATAACTATTATCAAATATTCTTTTAATATTCCATTTTAGTTTTTCATTCAACTGCGAAATATCGCCTTCTAATTTACTAGTAAACATAAGAGTAGCTGATTTTACCTGTTTTGAAATATTTTTTAATCTCTCTAATTCATTAATCAATATTTGTTTCTGATTTTCCAGTATATTCTCAAAAATTTCCTCATAGTCAATTTCAAAATTATGAACCTTCTCTACAATAAACTGTGCCGTTGCTGTCGGAGTCTTGAATGACTGGTTAGATACTTCATCGGCGATAGTCCTATCAATCTGATGTCCTATACCTGTCAAAACAGGCTTCTCCGATTTTGCTATTGCTACGGCAACACCTTCTTTATCAAAACCCATTAAATCAGATGCACTTCCCCCGCCGCGGACTATCGCAATAACGTCTATATCTTGTTTATTTAGCGTATAAATTGAATTCCTTACCTCTGTTTCCAAATCAGCACCCTGCATTCTTGCATCACATACAAAAACAGAAAAAGAATATTTTGATTTTTTCAATTCGTCGACAAAATCATTATAAGCGGCACTTCCAACGGAAGTTATTAAACCAATTTTCAAAGGAACAAGCGGTATTTGTATCTTTTTATTTTTTTCTAAAAGCCCCGATTTTTTAAGTTTTTCAAGAATAAGTTTTTTCTCAAGAGCCATTTTTCCTATTGTGTATTCCGGATCTATATCCGTTATACGAATCTGAACCCTACCCTGTGGGGGATAGAAATCAACATTGCATTTAACTTTTATATGCAATCCGTCTTTAAGAACAAGCCCGGAAGTCAAAGACATTAATTTTTCATTTATCCTTATTCTTTCTTCACCCCATATCATAGCTGAAATGGTAGCTTTTCTTTCTTTTGTTGCTGAATCCTGCTCTACAAGCTCAAAATAAACCTGTCCGTAAGGTCTTGCGTCAGCCTTTAATACATCCAGTTCATACCTATATAATTCTCCGTGTATCCACAGACCTGAATTAAACGAATCATTTAAAACCTGTTTTATCCGATTGTTAAGCTGGCTTATGGATAAAACATTATTTTCTGCCCGTTTTTCACTAAACAGCATTGTTTCTTCCGGCTGCTTAAAATCTTCAATAATACTATCCTTTGTTATTGACAAAATTTCATTCCCATATTGCAATAATTTCTTACTACCAATACCTTTAATTTTAATCAATTCCTCAGCCGTTTTCGGACCAAGTTCTGCAATATTTTTTAATGTTGAATTCGGAAATATAAAGTATTTCTTGCTTTCAGGGATGTTTTCTTTTCTCGCCCTATCATCACGCCAATCAACTAAAAGGTCATATAAATTTTTGTTGTTTTTTGCCATAAATATCAGGAATTTTTCTGGATTGCGGGTATTACTATACTCTGGTTTCTATAGATAAGATCAAAATCAGGAATTTTTTCTTCGTTAGCTTTCCAAATATCATACCAATTAGAACCTCTTTTAAAATACTTTTTTGATATATACCAAAGACAATCACCGCTTTGAACAATATGTACCCTTTTAGGGATTGCTATTTTACTTGCGGAATCAATCAGCACTGAAGATTCTCTTGAATATACCAGAGCAATTTCATAATCGGATGCTGTAAATGAATCTTTGGCTTTTCTTAACACTTCTTGAGCCGGAGCTACATCGTACCCATCTCTTTTCTTAATTCTGATTTTCTCACCGGTTATAGCGATATGCTGCCTTGCTGTGCTTTCGATATTTTTTAACTGTTGCTCTTTACGGAACCTTTCTTCAACCAATTCATATTCATTTTCTTCTTGTTGTAGAACAACAGGTGCTTTTCTGTTAGAACTAAGCCATGCACGATATATCCTATTACAAATATTAAACACAAGAAAAAATATGCCTATTAAAAATATTACTTGCAACCGAGTAAGTCGGTACGCCATAGTTTCTCCGCACTGAACTTATTTTTCCATCTATAAATAAACGAATAACTAAGCGGCTTGCTTAAATTTCCGAACTGGTCAAACAGCAAATGAATTGTATAAGCGACATAAACACCGAACAATATTTCGTTTGCAGAACTAAAAAATATCAATGCAGAAAAGATTAAAAACAACTCCCAACTGTGTAGAAGCAAAAATGTTTTTTTATATGCATATTCTTCTGCTAATTTAAAAAATTTTTTAACATTTAATTCAAATCCGCAATGATAAAAATATTCAAAAAAATGGTCAAGGTCTATGAATATTCCAACAATAAAAGAAGATAACGATAAAATATATGATCTGAAAATAAAATATAAAAATGCAGAAACTGAAAATGAAATAATAATATGTGATTGTAATTTCATAAAAATATGATTACTGGGATTATAGAATAAGATTACGGTGATTATTGAAATATATTTAATTTGATATTTTTAATCCCTGTAATCCGCCTTTTCTTTTATAATCATCGTAATTGTTTCTATTTCACGTATGTAAGCCAATTATATTTGTCATTGATTTTCCCTCTTATCAAATCAAAATATTGTTTCTGAAGTTTTTGTGTTATTTCTCCACACTTTCCGTTACCGATAACAATTTTATCAATTTTTGAGACTGGTGTAATTTCGGCCGCCGTACCGCTCAAAAACACCTCATCCGCAATATACAATGATTCTCTGGGAATAGAATGCTGTTCAATCCTTAAACCCATATCTCTTGCAAGAGTAAAAATTGTATGTCTTGTAATACCTGCAAGTATAGAAGAACTTGTCGGCGGAGTAAAAATTACCCCATTTTTAATAATAAAAATATTTTCGCCGGATGCTTCGGAAACATATCCATAAACGTCCAGAACAATCGCTTCCTCATAACCACTATTTATTGCTTCCATCTTTATAAGTTGTGAGTTTAGATAATTTCCACCCGCTTTTGCAAGTGCCGGAAAAGTATCGGGTGCGGGACGACGCCAGGAAGATACATGAATAGAAGCACCCTTTTCCAAGGCATCTTTTCCGAGATATGCACCCCATTCCCACGCTGCAATAGCACAATTTACGGGATTTTTCAAGGGATTTACTCCCATCTCCCCGTATCCGCGGAAAACAATTGGTCTAATATAACATTCTTTAAACTTGTTTATCCTTACAACTTCTATGCTCGCACTCAAAAATTCCTTTTTAGCAAAAGGAACATCCATCCTATATATTTTTGCCGAATCATATAGTCGGTCAATATGAGATTCTAATCTGAATATTGCAGGTCCATTATCAGTATTATAGCATCTAATCCCTTCAAAAATTGATGAACCGTAATGCACAACGTGCGACAATACATGAATTTTTGCATCCTGCCAATCTACTAATTTGCCGTCAAACCAGATTTTGCCTTCGCTCAAGGACATAAAAAACCTCCGAATTTAATAAGTATTATCTAATATTAATCTTATTGATTTTATAAAAATTATAACGGTTTGTCAATGCTGGGTAACGTTGAATATACTAATGGGATACAGCAATAATGAAGGAAAGTAACGATACTCCCATGGCAATATATGGAACATATTCTTTTACCTGTTTTTTATTATTAATTACAGGTTTTTTGTCAGTGTTTATTTTTTCACGCAAATAATGAATATCATTCAAAATAATTTTTAACGCATCTTCATTAGATTTGATGCTGTCCTTTAATATTAATACTTCTTTTTTATTATTATCCTCTACATTAGCAATACGATTATTAATTAAGGATATTTCTTCCATATTCTTGTTTAATTCTATAATTTTCTTTTCAATATTAAACATTTTTTCAGTTATTGTATTTGATAAATCATCCGACATTTTAATAGAAGTTTTTATATTTGCAATTGAACTGCTTATTTCAACAAAACTATCCTTCAAATTCATAACAGCAATATCATTAGCGGATATATTTAATTTATTAACTTCCTGAGAAAAGAGTATACTGCAATTAAATCCCGTGAGAAATAAAATAATGTTAATCAAATATAAATTAACTTTTTTCATAACAAATCTTTTGCCAGAGCCCAATGCGGGTTTGAGACTTGGCTAAATATTTTCTATATTCTCTGCCTCAAGTATTTTCAATGCTTTCTTAAAATCTTCCGGCAAAGATGCCGAAAACTCAACCTTTTTTTTTGTTTTGGGATGCAAAAATCCGATACTTGAAGCATGCAACAATTGCCTATTCGCCAATTCCGACTGTATCCCATATTCTGTATCACCTAAAACCGGATGACCTATATAAGCAAGATGAACCCTTATCTGATGTGTTCTACCTGTATATGGTTTAACTTCAAGATAAGTTGTATTTTTAAACCGTTTAATAACTTTAAAAAATGTCTTTGACTCCCTATTTGCTCTCGAACCGACTATGAACTTCTTTCTATCTTCATTTGACCTTCCAATCGGCGCATCAATAGTACCCTCCGACTCTTTAATTACGCAATTAACAATAGTTAAATATTTTTTATCTATCATCCGTTGATGGAACTGTCTTGACAAAAACTCCTTTGCTATTTCTGTTTTTGCAACAACAATAACACCCGAAGTATCTTTATCCAGCCTATGAATAAGAAACGGTGCAAGTTTACCTTTAAAATAGTATAGCAATCCATTAACAAGAGTATCCGTTTTGTGCCGACCGGCTGGATGAACCACAAGATTCGGCTGTTTATTTATAACAATTATATCTTTATCTTCATAAATTATATCTATAGGAATTTCTGCAGGCAATATTTTTTCTTCTTTGCTTACAAATTCAATATCTATAACATCATTTAATCGCAGTTTATTTCCTGATTGCGAAAACTTTCCATTTATTTTAACAAAACCATTCTTTATTAATCGCTGAAAATAACCGCGCGAATAATCCGGATATTTTTCTTTTAAAAAATTATCCAACCGCATTTTTTCCTTATCTGAAATAACTTTTTCTTGATTTTCCATAAACAATTTAGGACTTTCAACTGTAGTTGCTCAGATTGCGTAGTTGATTAGATTGCTAATCGCCTTTACCATTAAAATATCAACCACATAACATCAAACATTGTCAAGCAAGTTTGACAACTACATAATATATATATAATATTTTTTCATTGTAGTTGCTGACCTTGTTTACCCGCAAAAGAATTAGTGGCGGGGTCATCGAATTTTTTTCTGCCATTTCATGACGACATCTTTGATACTTTTTTATAGTAGAATACAAAACTAATAACAAAAACTATAATCGCTACAATCTGTGTCGGTGTAATACCTAAAATCATATATCCCCTGAAATCGCCTCTAAAAAATTCAATGAAAAACCTGCCTAAAGAATAAAGAATTACATAAACCAACATAACCTGCCCATCAAATCGTTTTTTGTTCCAAAAATATTTTAAAATGAAAAACAATATAAGAAGTAAAACAGCTGAAATCAATTGGGTCGGCAAACGTTTAACATCACATGGTGCTAACGACTCTTTAGGAAAAAGCACGCCAAAAAACGAATCATTCGGTTTACCGTAACAGCAACCTGCAAAAAAGCATCCGATTCTTCCGAGTGCATGTCCAATCGCTAAAGCCGGTGCAAAAGCATCACCCATTTTCCAGATTGAAATTTTATTTTTTAGTGCGAAAATTATAACCGTCAATGCTCCGCCCAAAAATCCACCCCAAAAAACAAGCCCGCCTTGCCAAACTTTGAAAACATCTAAAAAATTATCTCTAAATTCACCCCAAGAAATTAAAACATAAAAAATCCTGGCACCAATAATAGAAAAAATAAAAACCAAGAATGTCAGCGATTCTATCAAAGATACTGAAATATTTATTTTTTTTCCATAATATAACAACACCTTAAACCCAATAAAAAAACCAAGTGCAACAAAAACACCGTAAGTATGAATCTCAACAGGACCTAATTTAAAAAGCGTCGGAAACATGTTATAATACAGGTTGTGAGCTATAAGTTATAAGGAAAAAGTAAACGAATAATCTTTTTGTAATACATTACTCAGAAATTACCTTTATTTTAGTCCCTTAATAATACGTATTATATCTCTTGTGAATTGAAGGAATTCTCTTTTTATTTTACTAAAATCAGGTAAATTATTTATCTGATGTCCAATCTGAGCCTGCCATGATTTTTTAAACTTCTCGAGATAAACATTGTCTATCTTTTCAATTAGCAGAGGGTCTATTCTTTTGAAATTACACTTTTCAATAAATACTTTCGCTATTTGTTTATGTTTTAATTTTGCTGATTCACTCAAGTACCAAATATCATATATATCTCTATTACGAGGATAATAATGAATATATGCGGTTGCTCTTAATTTTTCAGCTATTATTTCTTCTAACCGATATACTCTCAAATAAGTTCTTCCAAAATCTGATTTATCAGAATAAAGATGCTTTATTTGCCTTGTATATGGACGTATTTCAACTTTTTCATAAAATGTCATATCAATATTTATTTTTCCGATACCTTCAAATCCATTGTAATGAATCACTGTCTTATACGATTCCTGTCCATATACTTCCCTTTCAGTAGTAATATTGAAAAATCTAAATGTAGTACCAAAATCTTTGTTACATTTATTACATAAAGTGTTAAAAATATCTATTAGAATCCTTCTATTATTTAATGCTCTTTTTGTTACAGTAAAATCAATGTCCTCAGAAAACCTATAGTTTTTAAAAAAACATTTTCTTAAAGCAGTACCACCCTTAAAAATAAAATATTGTTTTTCTTTGCTTTTACCTATTTCTCTGAGAAATAAGCCTATATGATAATCCTTTTCAACTATCCTCGGTGCCACTCCATTTAATTTCGCTGAATATCGTATTTCTTGATCAGAAATCATATAAATGATATTTTAAAACAGATTTAATTTTAATCTCCAACGACTATTTAATTTACCAGTATTAGGCATCGTTGGGTCAAGTAAAGAATATCCCTCACTTATTTTATTCCTAATTTTATTTATTAACTTTTCAGATAACCTGATTTTTGATTTTTCAAGAATATATCCAAGTCGTTTCATAACAGTCCTGTTTGATATTCTGCCTGCATAATTTATCAGTTTTCTTACGTTTAATTCCTTATTTTTAAAACCATATTGAACACCTTTAATCAATTCAGATAATCCACCGCAATATTCTGGATAATCAAGACAATCTATAATAGTTTTTTCTTTATCAGTTATCTTAATTTTGCGATGATTTTCCCATATAGTGGTTAATCCAAAAAAATTACTTTTCCCAACAGTAATTAATTTATATTCAACACCAAATATATTTTTTGTTTTGTGAAGTTTTCTTTTAACCGATTGAATAAATATAGTTGAAGGTATCTGTTCTGTATAATGCCAGTAATTTAATGCCGACCAATATGCTATAGCATATGGTTTAATTAGATTTGAGGCAATAAGATAACTATTCCCCGTCCAATTCCCTTCAAATCCCTCGGGAACATATAAATACTTTCCTTTTTCTAACCGAATAAGTCTTCCTTTATTTTTCAAACGCGAAAGAATATACCAAACATGTTTTCTATCTAATCCTGATAATTTTACTATTTCGTCAAATCCATAAATTTCTCTTCCTTCCTTATTAAGAATAGCTAAAATATTTTTTTTAGGATATTTATTTATAATCATATACATCATCCTTTACATTATCTGCAAGTATCATAGCAATAAATATACTTATTGTCAAGG
>DMMW01000084.1 GCA_003452965.1 Elusimicrobiota bacterium | reverse complement strand
CTTTTTTCTCACTTTGTTATTTTTAATATTACCTTTGTCATTTGTAATAATCTTGTAGCTGAATCAATAACAGAATCAGCACCTTCTTTAGAAAAATTTCCATGATAATCTGCATCTTCTCTAAGAACCATTGCTGTATGAAAATCTTTTACCAATTCTTCTTCCAATAATCCGTTTTCAACAAATAATGTCTGAATTGCAACAAGTAGGTAATAATGGCTCTTTTCCCTGTATCCTTTTGAATAGATAAGCCCTCTTGCAGTATGAAACATTGAATAATAGGCATTAATAGTTGCATACTTAAACTTTTCATTTTTAATTCTGTCTTTTGCTTCAATCAAGTCATCCTCTGCTTGTTTTATCTCTTTCTCAACAAGTTTTTTACCATTAGAAAATGGAAGTATTCTTTTTCTCTCTAAAGCCTTTTGAAATTCTAAGTTTATTTTGTTTGCCATAAAGTTATGCCTTTTTCTATTTCTTTGTAAAATATAGAATTATCTTTTTTTAATTTTATATATTCATTAGGCGTATTTATAATATACTGAATTTTCTCTCGTAATTTATCTTCAAATATTATTTTTTTAATCTCATCAGGACTCCTTGTCATAATAAAAATATCTACATCGCTTTCATCAGTATTTTCACCTTTTCCGGCACTCCCAAAAAGAACTATTTTTAATGATAATTCTTTTATTTTTAGAACCAAATGATAAATAATAATTATATTCTGCAATATCTTAAAATGTTTAATAAACGTATCCTCTGCCAAAACTTTATAAAAATACATCCTCCCTCGTTTTTCTCTTGATACTAAACCCGCTTTTGCTAAATCCCTTAAAGCGAAATTAGTTCCAGCGCGGCTTACACCTGAAAGATTTGATATCTTCCGATCAAAATATTCTTTATCGGGATTCTGCGCAAGAAATGAAAGTATTTTTTGACAATTAGTAAAAAATATAATTTTTTCAATCATTTAAGTATTCAACTATAATCTATTATATTAGACACATATCTATTATATTAGATTATATAATTTTGTCAATATTTCCAACCAATTACAATTTCCTTATCTTTTTTAGATTGTCCAGACAGTGTCCGACTGATTGGAAATGAATTATAAAAAAGCATCATCATTTTCAAATTTGTCGTTAAAAATCCCTTGCCATCATTCCCGAACATTATTATTGGGAATCCATTCATGTCTGAGTATAGATTCCTACTTTTGCAGGAATGACATCTTGACGAGATTTTTCAATAACCTTATAATATTAAAAATCTTTTTCTACTGTTTTTGAAAATTTTTTGTAATAATCAACATTTTTCACTTTGAGACTATCAAAAAAAACTCAAATGGTCTTGACGTCTTGCCTTAATCTGTGTAATTTTGTACACGAAGTTCGTCCGCCTACGCTCTTATGAGCTTCGGCGAGACAAGGGACCTACCACACCGAACAAGGCTACATCCCCGTTCTACGGGGTTCCCCAATCCGTGTAATCAGAGATTGTTGATTTTATCAACAATCTTCACTTTGTTATTTTGCCGAGTATGTTCCAAAATTCAGGGAATGATATATTAACACACTCCTTGTCTATTATTTCAGTATTACCTTCCGCAACCAGCGAGGCTATCGCCAAGGACATTGCAATACGATGGTCTTTGTATGAATTAACAGTTGCTCCTTTTAATTTTGTAGGTCCCTTAATTATCAGCCCGTCTTCTAATTCAGTTATATCTGCACCCATTTTCTTAAGTTCCGTTGATATTGCACTTAAACGATCTGTTTCTTTAACACGAAGTTCTTTGGCACCGGTAATCTTTGTTATTCCGTTTGATTGTGTTGCTGCAACCGCTATTACCGGTATTTCATCAATTAAAAAAGGAATCTCTTCTTTTTTTATTTCAGTTGATATTAAATCTGACGATTCAATTATTATATCCCCCATCGGCTCATTTCCTACTTCTTTTTTATTTTCAATAGATAAATGCGACCCCATTCTCCTTAATACATCTACAATACCCACTCTTGTAGAATTTATACCTACATTTTTTATTTTTAATTTTGAATTTTTAACTATCGCAGCTGCAACGATAAAAAATGCCGCAGAAGAAATATCGCCCGGGACAAAAACATCGGTAGCCCGGAGTTTTGCCTTACCCCTGACTGAAACGGTGTTCCAGTTAACGAAAACTTCAGCACCGAAATTCTTCAACATTCTTTCGGTATGATCACGAGATTTTTCCGGTTCGGTAAAACCGGTTATGTTATCGGCATAAAGTCCGGCTAATAAAACACATGACTTTAACTGTGCTGAAGATATTTTTGACTCGTAATTTATCGGTTTCAGATTACCACCTTTTATTTCAATTGGAAGACATCCGTTATTTGTATTTATATTCGCACCCATTCTCTCGAGCGGTTCTACTATTCTTTTCATAGGCCGCCTTGAAAGTGATTCGTCGCCGGTAATTTTTGTTATAAATTCCTGCCCGGCAAGTATACCGGAAAGAAGCCGCACTGTAGTCCCGGAATTACCGGCATCCAATACCTTTTTCGGCTCTTGTAATTTCAAACCTTTACCTCTAACAATGACCTCGTCTTTTTTATTTGTTATGTCAATGCCCAGATTTTTAAGACAGTTCATTGTTGATATACAATCATCAGCATTAAGAAAATTTTTTATTCTGGAAGTGCCTTCTGATATCGCGGATATCATAAGGGCCCTATGTGATATTGATTTATCTGGAGATACTTCTATCTCACCCGTTATCTTTAGCATAATTTAAATTATTGATTACACACCCGCCTGACCTTCATAGTTTTTTTGATAGTCGGGCAGGAATTTTTAACACCAATTATTTACCCACCACTGATTAAATCTTGTCTCTAAAATATCGTAATCTTTATTTTGATGGTCTTAATGTATCCCTTTTATTTTTCGCTTTCCTGAATATCCTTAGCATTTCGCTTTTTGATTTTGATTTTTCAATTTTTAATAGTTCTTGTTTGAATTTTCTGATTGAATATATTATGTTACTTCTATTTTCCCATATTATATCAGCCCACATTCTAAAATCTGAAGATGCTATTCTGGTAGTATCTTTAAAACCACCACCCGTATATTCAAGATTATCTACGGTATTAACTAATGAAAAAGCAATTACATGAGGCAGGTGGCTTGTAAACGATAATATCTTGTCATGCTTTTCAGGAGACATTATCCTTACTTTAGCATTCATATTTTCCCATATTTGTTTAATCTTTTTTAATGAATTTTTGCCGGATGTTTTTGTAGGTGTTAATACTACAACGGCATTTTTAAAGAGATTTTCAGACGCGTATTTTACCGAAGTTTTTTCGGAACCGGCTATAGGATGGCCGCCAATAAAGGCAGGTCCTGACGAGTTTTTTGAAAATATATAGTTTTCAATTTCTTTAACTATAGACTGTTTAACACTACCGACATCCGTTATAACAGCTTCTTTTTTACAAAACGGCAATATTTTTTTAACGGTTGACGGAATAAGCGCTACTGGAAAACATATAAATATGATATCAGCGTTTCTTACGGCTTTTTGAAAATTAGTGGTAAATTCATCTATTGCTCCTAACTTTTGGGCAATTTTTAACCGCTTGATATTTCTACCCAGACCTATGATTTTTTTTATTTTAAATCTTGATTTTTTTAAAGCCAGTCCTATTGAACCGCCTATTAATCCTACACCAAATATCGCAACTATCATAATCCCCTGCCGACAGATTCCGCAACTAATTTTAATTCTTTCATCATATTACTAAACTGCTTTGGCAATAACGATTGTGGACCGTCTGAAAATGCTTTTTCGGGATGAGGATGGATTTCAATCAATAAACCGTCCGCACCGCATGCAATCGCAGCCTTGCTCATTGCAGGTATATACTCTCTTACACCTACGCCATGTGACGGGTCAACAAATACCGGAAGATGAGAAAGCTTTTTTATTACTGGTATAGCATTCAAATCAAGCGTAAATCTTGTGGATGTCTCAAATGTTCTTATGCCCCTTTCACATAAAATTACATTATAATTACCGTTTGACATTATATATTCGGCTGACATTAAAAACTCTTCTATTGTTGCAGAAAAACCTCTTTTAAGCAATACCGGTTTTTTAACTTTACCGACTTCTTTTAATAAATCATAATTCTGCATATTCCTGGCGCCAATCTGTATAATATCAGCGTATTTGGAAACAACATCAACCTGTTTTACATTCATTACTTCAGTAATTACATAAAGACCTGTTTTTTTTCTTGCTTCAGCAAGGTATTTCAGTCCCCGCTCTCCCAATCCCTGAAAAGCGTATGGTGATGTCCGCGGCTTAAATGCACCACCTCTTATCATTTTTGCGCCTGATTCTTTTGCATCTTCCGCTATTTCAAGAAGCAATTCCTTAGTTTCAACTGAGCATGGACCTGCCGCAATAAGTATTTCTTTGCCGCCGATTTTAATATTATTGATTTTGATTACTGTATTTTCTTTTTTAAATTCACGACTTACTAATTTATATGGTTTTGATATAGGTGTTATAAACGCAACAGCATCCATTGCACCAAAAATATCCTTTTTCAGTATAGCATTTTGACCTACTACACCGATAACTACAACCTCTTTACCACGGGATATATGGGGCTTAAATCCCAATTCTTCAATTTTTTTGACGATTACATCTATTTCTTTTTTTGATGTATTTGGTTTTAATGTCAGAATCATAAAATTTCTTTGACCTCCTTGATGAATTTCTTATTTTCTTTTTGAGTTCCTATTGTGACTCTTATAAAATTCCTAAATCCATATTCACCCATCGCCCTTACTATGACTCCTCTGTTTAAAAGTTCTTGAAAAATAATTTTTCCATCTTTTTTCATATCAATCAGAATAAAGTTTGCTGAAGAAGAAATATACTGTAACCCGATTTTTTTAAGTTCCCCGTAAAGATATTTTTTTTGTTCAAACACCAATTGCTTGGATTTTCCCAGATGTCGTTTATCGTCCAAAGATGCGATAGCTCCCATCTGAGCAACTGAAGATACATTAAATGGTGGCCTTATCCGTTCTATATAAGATATTATCTCGGGAGTTCCGATAGCATAGCCAATCCTCAAACCGGCTAGCCCATATATTTTTGAAAAAGTTCTTGAAAATATTACATTCTTACCATTTTTCAAATAATCAATTCCTGAAATATAATCCGTTTCGCCAACATACTCGGCATATGCCTCATCAATGAAAGTTAAAACACCCGAATTTTTAGATGCAATTATTGAATAATAATTTTCAAATTCTTTTTCGCTGTTATATGTCCCTGTCGGATTGTTCGGATTGGCAATAAAAACAATCTTAGTATTTTTGGTTACGGAATTTGCCATTGCTTCTAAATCATGCTTATAATCCCTCATCGGGACTTCTATTACTTTACAACCCATTAAATCACCGGCCATTTTATATCTGATAAATGCATGCTCTGAAACAACTATTTCATCTTCCGGATTTAAAAATGTTTTACCGGCAAGCTCTATTATTTCATCGGTACCGTTACCGAATATAACCTGGTTTTCCGATACTTTGTAAATATTTGCGATTTTCTTCCTTAATTCAAAACAGTAGCCATCCGGATAAATACTTATTTTATCAAGCATTTTTTTAATCTCAGAAACCGCTTTTTTAGACGGACCTAAAGAATTTTCGTTTGATGCAAGTTTTATGACTTCCTTAAGCTTTAGTTCCCTTTTCACGTCTTCAATCGGCTTACCGGGTATATACGGCTGAAAATTTAAAATATTTTTCCTGACTAAATCTTTCATATTTATTCCCCAATTGGGTATGAGCCAAGAACCTTCAGGATTGTACAACCTCTTTCCAATTCGGACAACGCTTTTTTAACATTTGTATTATCTATATGCCCTATAAAATCAACAAAGAAGATATATTCCCATGCTTTTCTTTTTGTAGGTCTTGATTCAATTTTTGTCAAATTCAACTTATATTTCTTGAAAGGAACTAGCATGTCGTGCAACGCACCGACACGGTCCTTTACCGAAAACATAATTGAAGTTTTATCCTTTCCCGAAGAAGACGGATTTTTCTTGCTTATAATTAAAAACCTCGTGTAGTTGTTTTTGTTGTCTTCTATATTTCTTGAAAGGATATTAAGTCCGTATATTTCACTAGCTACACTTGAAGCAATAGCAGCGGTATTTTTTTCGTTCTTAGCTAAACGTGCGGCTTCGGATGTGGACGCGACTTCAATAACCTTTATATTCCTAAGATTCTTATCCAACCAATTTCTTGTCTGTGCTATCGCTTGAGGGTGAGAATAAACTTTTGTTATTTTTTTTATATCCGATTCTCTGGATAATAAATAATGCGATATTTCCAAAAATATTTCCGAAGTAATTTTCAAATCAGAATCTATAAACATATCCAGCGTATGATTGACAATCCCTTCTGTAGAATTCTCTATGGGTACCACCCCATATTCCGCTCTTCCCTTTTCAATTTCTATAAAGACATCCTTTATTGATTCTACGGGAATATAGTCAACATGTTTACCGAATACTTTAATTGCAGCAAGATGTGTAAAGGTCGCTTCCGGTCCGAAATATGATATTTTTATTTTTCTTTGCATGGTACGCGAAACATTCAATATTTCCCGAAAAACATCCGATAGATATTCATTAGGCATAGGTCCTTTATTATTTTTTATTAAATTTGAAATAATTTCTTTTTCTCTAACAGGCACGAATACCGTTTCGTTCTTTCTGGACTTGATTTTTCCTACTTCAATAGCCATTTTTATTCTTTCATTAAGAAGATTTAATATTTTTTCGTCTATATTGTCGATTCTTTTCCTGATTTTATCTATCATTTATGCCCGAACCTCCTATCATTATTAACGATAACATTCTTTTTTCTGTTTTATCTTTTCTATAAGAAAAAAAATCATCTTCATGGGTGCAAACATCTGTAAAACTTATTCTGTTCATACCTGTTTTAATAATTTGTTTTTTTGCAATTTCTTGTAAATCAACATTATAACAACATTTTTTTATATGCGGTCCTACGGCAACTAAAATATTTTTGGTTTTAGAATTGAACTTTTCTTTTAGGATATTGATAGATTTCCCTATTATCCCCTTTTCTAATCCCAATCGCCCGGCATGCACGATTCCGATTATTTTTTTTATTTCATCATAAATGAATACCGGCAAACAATCCGCGGTAAAAACAGCAATCGGGATATTTTTTTTGTCTGTTATAAAGCCATCCACTGCATAAAATCTGTTATTTACATCTTTTTCTGAAACAATTTCTATATTATCGCTATGTGTTTGAATTCCATAAACAATATTTTTTATGCCAAACTGTTTTTCCAAAAACTCATTGCGATTTTTTTCTAACTTTAAATCACCGTACAAAGTTGTGGTAGTAAAATTCAATATATTGTTTTTCGTAAACTCTTCTTCAATGTATAAACCGTTTTTTAAATTCCACATTAATTATATCAAGGCACCGCTTTCAGTAGTTATCCCGCGAATATTCATCATTAATTCTTCTGGATTTGTTGCAGCGGATAAAGCATCTTCAAGTGAAACATTTCCACCGTTATAAAGGTTTAATAACGCCTGATTAAACGTCTGCATGCCATAATAGGCGCCCTGTTTTACTGTCTGCAATATCTCGCCTATCGTATTTTGTTCTATAAATTTTTTGATTAATGCCGTAACAACAAGCACTTCACAAGCAGGTATCATACCACCCTTAACATTTTGCAGGAGTCGTTGAGATATAACTCCCTTTAATGTATCGGAAAGTTGTAGTCTTATCTGGTTCTGATGATGCGGTGGAAACATATCCACAATTCTTGTTACTGTTTGTATCGCATCAATAGTATGTATCGTTGATAGTACAAGATGCCCCGTTTGTGCGGCGGTTAATGCCGCAGACATGGTTTCAGTATCTCGCATTTCACCAATTAAAATTACATCGGGATCCTGCCTTACAATGTGCTTTAACGCCTCAAGATATGAAGTCGTATCCATTCCAAGTTCTCTTTGCGATACAACGGAAAGTTTGTCTTTATGCAAAAATTCTATCGGATCTTCAAGAGTGATAATGTGCACCGATCTTGTTGAATTTATATAATCTATCATTGATGCAAGTGTTGTTGATTTCCCGCAACCTGTCGTACCGGTAACAAGCACTATTCCCCTATGATTATCGGCTATTTTTTTTATGACAGTAGGTAAATTTAACGCTTCAAAAGAAGGTATATCCGTCGGAACAAACCTCAATGCAATATTAATACTTCCCCTTTGACGATAAATATTCCCCCTGAATCTTCCCACTCCATATATGGAATATGACAAATCGCATTCGCCTCTTCTGGAAAATATTTCGCGTTGTTTTTCATTCATCATAGAATACGCCATCTTTTCAACTTGCTCTAAACTGAAAATCTTATCCGCTATGGGCTTAATTTTGCCTTCAATACGATATACAGAACTGGTTGCAGACCTTACATGTAAATCAGATGCCTTCGTGTTAATCATGTTTCTAAGTAATTCATCAAGTTCTTCCATAAATACTCCTTTAAAAACAATTAAAAATTAAAAATTCAAAATTAAGATTTTATTCATCCATTTTTCATTTTTAATTTTACATTTTACATTGCTTCTCTTTAAAAAATCCTATCTCAACTTACGCACTTTTATTCTTTTATAAGCTGGTATTTCAAGATTCTCTTTATCCGGTAAAAAACTATTTACCTTTTTTTCTTCCGTATACTCCGCCCTTTTCTGTTTAATCAGTTTCTTATCGCCCAAAAATCCTGTTGCTATAACCGTTATTTTAAATTTATTATCTAATTCATCATCATATACCTGCCCATATATCAGATGCGCCTCAGGTGAAACTGCACTGTGGATTATCGACATTGCGGTATCTATCTCAGACATTTTTAAATCCTGACTATTACCGGTGATATTGACCAATACTCCCTTTGCCCCGTCAATACTTATATCTTCCAATAACGGACTTGTAATAGCCATCTTTGTTGCAACCATCGCCCTGTCTTCACCGGATGCTTCACCAAAACCGAGTAATGCATCACCGGTATTGCTCATTATCGTTTTTACATCTTGAAAATCAACATTTATCATACCATGGGAAGTAATAACATCGGATATTGACTGTACAGCTTTTTTAAGGACTTCATTAGCCTTTTCAAATGTCTGTGTTGCAAGCGTATCTTCGTCTATTATAGAAAATAATCTTTGATTCGGTATTTCAATAAGAGCATCCGTATACGCTTTGAGTTCTTTTATACCTTCCTCAGCTATGGCCATTTTAACTTTGCCTTCCCACATAAACGGCTTTGTAACTATACCAACCGTAAGTATACCCAAAGATTTTGCAACTTTTGCAACTACTGGAGCCCCGCCGGTGCCTGTGCCGCCGCCCATACCAGCTGTAATAAACAACATGTCGGTTCCGAGCAATATCTGTTCTACAGTTGAAGCGCTCTCTTCAGTTGCTTGCTTGCCAATTTCGGGTTTAGCACCTGACCCCTGACCCTTGGTCAACTTCGGTCCTAATTGGATTTTATGTTCCGCAATAGATTTTTTTAATGCATCGGAATCGGTATTAGCAGCTATGAACTGTACACCTTTTATATTTGAAACTACCATCAAATTAACAGCGTTACTTCCGCCGCCACCGACACCGATAACTTTTATGTTTGCAGGCATAGTTTGCTGATTATCAATAATCTTAAATTTCATTTGAACTCCAGATTACACAGATTTCAAAAAGCGATTACACAGATTTTTAAAGACAATTACAAATATTTAACTACATGCTCTAATCTGTGTAATCTTGTTGTTCATCTGTGCAATCATTGATTGTTTTTTAACAATCATATCATGTCTTCAAACATCTTTTTGATTTTTGTAACAACGCCGGATTTTTTTACAGTATATCTACTTGATTTTTCAAAATCGGATATGCAAGAATACTTTAATAGTCCTAATGCCGAAGCATATGAAGGATTATTTATGCCATTTATAGAACCCCTAATATACTGCGGGATACCAATCCGCGTCTGCATCTGCAGAACTTCTTCTCCTGCCTCTCTCATACCCAGAAGCTGACAACCACCGCCGGTAATAATCGCACCTGCAGATATAACATCACGATACTGTGTTTTATCTATAGCATCATTGACAAACGATAGAATCTCTTCAAGCCTCGGTCTTATAATATCACATATAGCTTTTTTTGTAATTTTCTTCTGTGTCCTGCCATCTACAGAGATATATGTAACATCCTCTTTCCCGTCTATTAGTGAAGTAATTGCAGAACCGTACCGCTCTTTCAAATCCTGCGCAACATGGAAAGAGGTACCTAACCCCCTTGCTAGATCCATGGTTATACTATCCCCTCCGAGCGATATTTCTTTAACACATTTGCTGGAACCGTCAAGATAAATTGCAATATCGGTCGTCTGAGCACCCATATCAATCAATACACAACCGATATCTTTTTCCTCAGGAGAAACTATAACCTCACCGGAAGCAAGAATGCTTGACACAAAGTTTTTACATACAAACCCTGCATTACTCACGCATTTCCCCAAATTGTTAATTGCGGAAGTTAATCCTATCACTATGTGAACATTAACCTCTAAATGCGAACCCTCTAAACCAACGGGATCTATTATGCCTCTCTGACCGTCAACTATAAACTCCTGAGGAATAATATGTATTATTTCTTTGTCATTGCCAAGCCGTATGGCCTTTGCAGAAGACATAACCTGTAGAACATCATCAATAATAATTTCTTTATCTGTTCTCGTAACGCCTATAGCACTTGAATGATTTAGGGACTCAACATGCTGACCTTTTATACTTACTATAACTTCATCATCATCTATTTTCTCATTTGCAATTTCTTCCGCCTGTTCCACAGCGGTAGTAATAGCTGTTTCTGTTTCTCTAATATTGACAACAGTACCCTGCCTTAAACCTTTGCATTGTGCAGTGGCAATACTTATAATTTCCGGTATATCTGAACCGTCTTTTCTTGCAATTGCACAGGTTACCTTTGATGAACCTACATCAAGACCGGCAACAATTTTTTCCCTCGCCATAAAAACACCTCAAAATGAAGAAAAAGTAAAATAACGACCAAAATTAAATTTTCTTTTAAACTTTTTACTTGAATTTTTTATAATCTTTGACTTCAAAATTATAGATTTTTTCCACGTTTATAGCATGGTCAATTAGTTTTAACAATAATTTCCTTGTAATCTTCGGAAAAATCCCTCATATTGACATATTCCGCTTTTTTCCCTTTTGTTTCCAAATCGGAAAAAACCTTTTCAAGATAATTTATTTTAAAATCTATATTATCGGGCATACCGACACATACTTTGCAATTATCCTCAAGAAAAAAAATCACATCATCCGTAGCAGTTGACGTTACGGCTTTAATTTTTTTGTATATAGGAAAACCAATTACATTCTTAAGAAAACTTATACATGCTGCTTTGTTTTCCTCGTTCAAATTTTCCGAAATCTTCGGCAATATAGCGTAACTTCCCGGTAAAACAAACAATTTCAAATACTCGTCTATCCCTATCCTTTTATCAAATGCCTTGTATTCAGCCAGTGGTATTCTTTCAATAATATTTACAACAATCCTGTTCGGAATCCTCCGTCTGATATAAACGTCTTTCACTGCCAAAAACTTCTCTTTTAGTTGCAATTCATATTTATTCAACTTTGATTTAAATATATTTTTATTGTAAAGATTCAAATATTCAAGAATTGCATTTTTTTCAATAATATTATTCCCTTTTATCTCTATAGATTTTACATTAAAATATGAAGATGTCAACAAATATTTTGAAGTTTTATTGACGGCAATACTTAAGAGGAATGATGTCCCGAGAATTAAGGTTGTCCATACAACTATATTTTTATATTTTCTGCCTTTTTCTATCTTTGTTTTTAATCGTATTCTTCTTCTATATTTTTTCATTTAATGAATAATAAATTATATTTTTTAATAATTTCCCGAACGATATTCCCTCATATTTGGCTGCATCCGGAAGTAGAGATGTATTTGTCATTCCAGGAATAGTGTTAACTTCTAAAACATATATATTATTTCTTTTATCAATAATCATGTCAATGCGGGATACCGCCTTACAACCAAGTGATTTGTGCGCCCTTAGTCCTATTTCCATTGCCTTTTTGGAAATCTTATCCGATAGTCTCGCGGGTACAAGATGCTCGGAACCGCCTGCAGAATATTTAGAGTAAAAATCGTAAAATTCATTCTTAGGAATAATTTCTATCGGAGTAAGTGCCCTATCACCCAAAATTGCAACCGTAACTTCTTTGCCCTCAATATACTGTTCAATAATAACTTCACTATCATATTTTAATGCTTCCTTAATAGCCCTTTTTAATTCCGTTTTTTTTCTTGCAATATTAATACCTATTGCAGAACCCTGCCTAGCCGGTTTTACGATAACTGGAAACGAAAAGCGAGAATCTAAAAACGGGGTGTTCAAAGATATTACATACCATTCCGGTGTCGGAATATTTTCATATTCAAATATTTTCTTTGAATATATTTTATCCATTGATACTGCAGATGCCAAAACCCCGCAGCCGTTATACGGGATATCCAATGTTTCAAGAAAACCTTGCATAGAACCGTCTTCACCGCCTGGACCATGCAAAGCTATAAAAGCAAAATCAATTTTTGACTTTAGAATTTTTTTTACAAAATCAGCTTTACCGGAATCTAAAAGAATAACAGAATAATATTCTTCTTTCAACGCCTTTGCAATTGCAGTTCCTGTTTTAAGAGAAATCTCTCTTTCAGAAGATTTTCCACCGTATATGACACCTATCCGCTTAATTTTCATAGCTATACTACTTTTATTTCCAATTCCAATTTTTTATTATATTTTTCTTTTACTTTTTTCCTTATTTTGCTTATTAACCTTAAAACATCGTTTGCAGAAGCATTCCCGCTGTTGTTTATATAATTGGCATGCTTATTAGAAACAACGGCACCGCCTACAGATATTCCTTTTAACCCTGCGTCATCTATAAGCCTAGCCGCAAAATCGCCTGCCGGATTTTTAAAAATGCATCCGGCATTAAACTCGCCTATTGGCTGTGTTTTTGCACGATACATTTTAACTTCATCTGAATTTTTCATTATATTACTTTTATTCATTTTTTTCAACATCAATTCAACAAATAAAACTATTCCTTTTTCCTTAATATTTGAACTCCTGTATGAAAATTTAAGCCTGCTTTTGTCAATTAAACTTATTTTCCCTTTATCGTCCATCAATGCAGCCGATTTGACTATCGAACCGATATTGCCCTGCGTCGTACCTGCATTCATTACAACAGCACCGCCAACAGTACCCGGTATTCCTGCCAGGAACTCCATTCCGCCCAAAGAATTATCACGACATTTTTTAATTAATCCCTGCAATGAACAGCTGCTACCTGCTTTCACTACCTTTCTCTTAAAATCAAATTCTACTTTACTGAAATCGCCTGCTAATTTAATTACAATTCCCTTAATCCCATTGTCTTTAACCAATAGATTTGACCCTGCACCCAAAATAAAATATGGAATCCTTTTTTTTCTGATATATTTTATCAGATTTTTTAATTCATCAACAGTTTTAACTTCTACATACAAATCACAACATCCGCCTATGCGAAATGTAGTATGCCTGCTCATTGATTCATTTTGGATTATTTTTCCGGTTAAAAATTCGGAAATTTCAAAACGGTTTATTTTCATTTAAAATCTTTAGAATCTCGTCGCCCTTCTTCCAAATATCGCCTGCTCCGAGCGTAACTATAACATCACCATCTTTTATTTCTTTGACTGTATTTTTTATATCACTAAATTTAGTTAAATCCTTGCTCCCGTTATTAGTCCTGATTGAATCAATTATTGTTTGCGATGAAATTCCCGGAATCGGCTTTTCGCTTGCAGCATAAATATCAAGTATTCTTATTACATCTGCATCATCAAACACCTTCCCGAATTTATCTTTCAATAATTGAGTTCTTGTATATCTATGCGGTTGAAACAGCACAAAAAGCCTTCTGTGCATATTTATTGACCTAATCGCCGATAACGTCGCCTTTATTTCGGTTGGATGATGTCCGTAATCGTCCAAAAATAAGACATTTTTATAACTACCTCTTTTTTCCAAACGACGGCCGACACCACTGAATTCTAATAAAGCATTCCTAATTTTTGAAAATTTTATTTCAAGTTCATATCCGCATATAATACTTGCAAGTGCATTTAAAATATTATGCCTACCCGGAACTTTTAGTTCAATTGTTCCCAATTTTTTGCTGTGAAAAGAAACGTCAAACCTGCTGCCCATTATGGTTGGTTTAATATTCTCCGCTTTAAAATCTGCCGAATCATTAAAACCATATGTATAGTACTTTCTTGAAATTTTGTGTATTATACTCTTAAGGTTTTCATCATCATTACATAATATTGCACATCCGTAAAAAGGGATTTTATTTATAAACTCAACAAAAGCTGATTTAATATTTTCAAGAGAACCATAATAATCAAGATGGTCATCATCTATATTAGTTACAACAGCAAACGTAGGAAATAGTTTTAAAAACGAGCCGTCTGATTCATCTGCTTCAGCAACTAAATATTCGCCTTTCCCTAATTTTGCACCTGTACCGAAATTATTGAATCTTCCACCAATAACAACCGTCGGGTCCAATCCGGCATTTGCCAGAATTAATGAAGCCATAGATGTTGTTGTAGTCTTTCCGTGACATCCCGCTATTGCTATAGAATACTTTAAACGCATTAATTCAGCCAGCATCTCTGCTCGCGGTATAACAGGAATTTTTTGAGATATTGCAGCAAGAACTTCCGGATTATCTTTAATTACCGCAGTGGAAGCAACAACAACATCAATATTCTTATTTTCAATATTACTTTTTTTATGTCCTATTTTAATATCCGCCCCAAGCCTTGAAAGCCGTTTTGTGACATCGGTTACTTTCAAATCAGAGCCACTAACATTAAATTCCAAATTCAGAAGCACTTCGGCTATCCCCGACATCCCGCTACCGCCGATTCCAATGAAATGAATATTTTTAAATTTTTTCCTAAACATTATAAACTCCGATTTAAACAGATTCTAAAACTGATTTATACTGACTGTTTTTAATCTCTTTTATTATTTCAACGACCCATTTATTTTGAGGTATTTTCTTTATTACTTTACCTTTTTTAAAAAGCAAACCGAATCCTTTTCCGCCGGCAATTCCTATATCAGCATCTCTTGCCTCTCCTGGGCCGTTTACGACACAACCCATGACGGCAACTTTCAGTGGCGAATTTGTAATTTGCCCACCACTGAACCTTTGGCGAGGTCTCGCCCCATCCGCCAGCTGGCGGATTCGGGGCGGATAATTTGTAATTTGTTTTTCTAACTGATGGACGATTTTAATTAAATCTGTTTGACATCTGCCACAAGTTGGACAGGAAATAATTTCTATCCCTCTTTTTCTTAAACCAAGTGTTTTCAAAATTTCCCACCCGGTTTTTATTTCTTCGTCCGGCAAAGCGGTCAAAGAGACTCTTATAGTATCACCTATCCCTTGATTAAGCAGGACTCCGAATGCTGCCGCTGACTTTATGATGCCGGAAAACTCCGTGCCTGCTTCTGTAATACCCAAATGAATCGGATATTTTCTTCTTTTTGAGTACAATTCGTTTGCCAGAATTGTTGTCGGAACATCGTTTGCTTTTAATGATACTACTATATCGGAAAAATTCATTTCTTCAATAATTTTAATATTTTCCAGTAATTCCTTTACCATCTGATAAGCACGTTCTTTAGTAGACATCTTCGTCCAACTGTCAGACTTTTTAAGAATTTTTAAAGAACCTGCATTTACACCTACACGGATGGCTACTTTCTTTTTTTTTGCAGCAATTATGATTTTCTCTACATTTTCCCGGGAACCGATATTGCCTGGATTAATCCTTATTTTATCAACACCTTGATTTATCGCTTCAACCGCTAACCGCCAATCAAAATGAATATCTGCAACCAAAGGAATTTTTATGTTTTTTTTTATTTTTGAAAGAACTTTTGCAGAATTCATATCGGGAACTGCAACACGGATAATCTCACAACCCAAGACCTGCAGTTTTCTTATTTGATTAACAGTGGATTTCCAGTCTGCCGTTTTTGTCTTTGTCATTGACTGAACACGGACAGGCTCACCACCACCTATATATATATTTCCTATTCTAACTTTCTTTGTCTTCATAATACTAAAAATTCGTGATATAGCGTGATAGTGGGATTGTGCGATTGTGCATTGATAACCAATCTATCAACTACCTCTTTATCTCTTTACTTAATAAGATTCCGACTTGAGAAGATAATAGCAACTTATTGTTTCCAATCCTCCATAAAAACTTCTGATGAAAAGTGGAAAAATCAAACTTACAAAGATAACAGTTGTGTGTTATGTTTCAAAAATTAAAACCCGTTTCTTTTACTTTTATGTATATTCCTCTTTTTACTTGGTGACGAAATGTGATATGATTCTTTTTTAGCTACATATTTCACTTTCGGCTCAAATAAAGTCATCTGTTGTTTTCTGGGAAGTTGTTTTAAATAGTTTGATATAAAAAGTTCTTTTCCTTTCTGGTTTGAACCCTTGGTTACGTTCCGCATTCCATAAGTTAAATCCCAAGGAATGATGTTAGCAAATGAGAAAAGCTCTCTTATATATTCACTGTCATCATAAGTTATGAGCCATTTATGTTTGCAATTTCGCATTATTTCTGCAAATTTTTTATGGTCAAACGACTTATGCATATTCCCATTCTTTCCATATAGTGCGGATTTTGTCGCAGAAAAATACGGTGGATCAAGAAAGATAAATACATTTTCGCCTTCTTGTTTTACTAATTCTTCGTAGTCAAGATTAGTGATAGTTGAGCCATTAATTACTTTAGCAAATTGGTTAAGTCGTTGAATACTGCTTTTTGTAAAACGTCCCGTAAAAGCACCTTCACTAAAACCACCACTTAAACTTGTTCCTGAAAATGTTATACGATTGTAGATAAAAAATGCTGCAGCCCTCTCCAAATCGTTAAACCCCTCTAAATTATTATTTAAAAATTTATGTAACTCTTTTCCAACTGGATATTTATTTCGCCATTCATAAATATTGTCAATCAAAGTATCGACATCTTTTTGTGCCATTTCCCAAAATTTAAAAAGTTCTAAATAGAGGTCGTTAATCCAATATTTCTTATTAGGAAATCGTTGTTTAACATAAATAAAAAGAGAACCACCACCTAAAAATGGTTCTCTAAATTCGTCAAATTCTGGCAAAAGAGTTGATATCAATTTAACAGCTCTACTTTTGCCTCCAGGATATCTTAGTGGGCTTTTTATCATTTTGAATATTTTACCTTAATTATAAACTTATTTTGTTTCGCTTCTGCTATTACCGTTTCAATTAGAAAAATTTGTGATTCTGAAAGATTATTTTTCGCAAAAAACGTTGAAAGTTCACTTTTAGTACTGAAGGATGAAATTCCTCCTTTAAGTTTTGAAGATGTCAAACATAAAACAGCTTCACATTTAATTTTTATTCCGTTTACTGTTACATCCGTTAAGTTGCAATACAAAATCATTTTCAGCAAACCATCTTTGATGTCGCTTTTACTCGGAAGTGTTACATTTTTACTGTGTTTACTTTCTATTAAACTTACTTTTTCTTTCGTAATAAGTATCTCATCTACAGTAAAAAAATACTGTCCACCCAAATAGTTTGTAATGGTAATTTTTGCTTTTGAGAGTGTCGATAAACTTTCCTTAGGTTGACGGGTTACAAATTCTATTGATTGAGCTCTTTCTGCTTTCCCTCTAGAAAATGCCATAAATAATGAAACATCTTTTCCAATTTTATTTTGAAAATTTCCAGTACCCTTCGAACCGTGAAGTTTTACGTTTGTTGATTTTTCAATTTTTGCGTAGAAAGATTTTACTTTGTTAATGATGTTATGCAAGTTAGTGTTGATTTCGTTTAAATTCCAATGTAATGCCGAACTGTGATATTGTTTAATTTCTTTAATTTTAGAGAGAACATATTTGTTGTCAAATTGTTGGTTGGTTATTTTTCGGTTTACTTTTTCCGCTTTTATGTAATAAGCAAAAATTACAAACACGTCTAACAACGACATTAAAGAAACTGTGTCCCACTGTATGAAATCCCTGTCTCCTTTTGCTCCTTCATCTTTTACGATTGGTATAACAGTAATTTTCCTTGAAATGTTGAGCGTGTTAAAAACTCGTTCAAATGGATATGAACGTGTCCGCTTGGGTGAAACCCACTTTGAAATAGCAAAAGAATGTTTATTATCTGTAATAACACAAGACGAAGGTGCTTCGTTGATGTCAAAATTTTTGATGTCAACTTTCTTTAAGTTCTCAGATAGAATTACTTTATATTTTATACCTGTTATTTTACCTATTATATTCATTTTCTATTTGTCTAAACCTTCAATTATTTTTTGCAAGACTTCCTACGAAGCTGGAGTTATCAGACAAAATTTCAAATGTAACTTTTGTTGCAATAATCAGATTCTTTTTTCACTTTGTCTTCATCATGTCTTAATCTGTGTAATCTTGTACACGAAGTTCGTCCGCCTACGCTCTTATGAGCTTCGGCGAGACAAGGGACCTACCGCACCGAACAAGGCTACAACCCCGTTCTACGGGGTTCCATAATCTGTGCCCACCACTTCCACCACTAAAGCATTGGCGGACAAGGAACCATTGGCGGGTAAATAATCGTTTCTCTATTTTGTTTGTTCTATTTTTTTCCAGAAGCCGTCTTTTGTCCTTAATATATCCTGATATGTTGCATAAAGTGCAAGTGTTAATAAAAGCGCAAAACCAATAGAATTAGCTAATTGCATCGCCTTTTTATTTATCGGTTTTCCTGTTATTCCCTCAATCAAATAAAACACTATATGTCCGCCATCAACTATCGGTATCGGAAATAAATTGAACATCCCTAATGCAACGGAAACAATCGCAATAAAACTAAGAAAAGTTTTAATGCCAAGTTTTGCCGCAAAATACGCGGCTTGCATAATACCAATGGGACCGGAGACTTCAGAGGGTGCTTCAAAAAGTACAAGTTTCATATAGAGATACTTTAGCGGTAATACCGTCCAAAAAACTATGTTATTAAAAGATTCCTTTATTGCCTTATTTAAACCGACTTTTACAACCACAGGTTCAGATGACATATCATAAACTATTCCAATCCTTGAAGATTTCAATTTTTCGTCGTATTTAGGCGTTATTTTTAAATCTATAATATTCTCGCTTCTTTTCAGCGAAAATGTCAGTTCTTTTCCACTAGAAGTTTTTACGATTCTTGAAACTGTTTGGGCATCCTGAATTTTATCATTATTAATTGCAACGATTTCATCACCAGATTTTAAGCCAGCATCAAAAGCCGGTGAATTTTTTTCCACCAATTTTACTACAGGCCTTTGATATTGTATCCCCCAAACAACTATAATGAATAGAAATATAAAAAAAGCCGATAAATAGTTCATTATAGGACCTGCCACAACTATTGCTATTCTCTGATACCATTTTTTGGAAAAAAAATCGCCTGAATCTCCTTTATATTCTTCAATATCCTCGCCTGCCATCTTAACAAAACCGCCAAAAGGTATAGGCCTTACCGAATATCTTGTTTCATTTTTAGTCCACCCGAATAATTCAGGACCGAAACCAAAGGAAAAATTTAAAACTTTCACTTTTTGTTTTTTCGCAACAATAAAATGCCCTAACTCATGAATCATTATTACAAAACCAAACATTACAGCGACAGCTGCAATACCTAATAATATCATCATATCATCTCCTTGAAAGTCAATTAAAAATTTAAAATGACATTTATGTCATGCTGATCCCGATTTATCGGGAGAAGCATCTCGTTGTTAAAATCGAGATCCTTCGCTTTGCTCAGGATGACATCCGTGTTATTTTATATTACTAAAACTTTACTTTTTTATATGCAATATTAAATATCTACCTGCTAACGAGCAATTTCTTCAACGTATTCTCTTGTTTCAAAATCAACCTTCAAAATATCTTCCAAATCAGGATTTTTTATTACTTTGTGCCTGTTCATTGCTTTTTCAATCAATTTCGGTATTTTTATAAAACTTATTTTATTATCTAAAAACTTTTTAACAGCTACTTCATTTGCCGCATTCAAAACGGTTAACATGCTGCCCGATATTTTTGCTGCCGATAAAGCCAACTCAAAGCAGGGAAAATTTTTTGTTGATAATTTATGAAATTCAAGTTTACCTATTTCCGCTAAATTTAATTTTTTAATGCTGGAATATTCCCTTTTTGGATATGTCAATGCATATTGTATCGGCAATCTCATATCTGTAATTCCTAATTGTGCAATTATTGAACCATCAATAAATTCAACACCGCTATGGACTATTGATTGCGGGTGGACCACAACTTCTATCTTATCATATGGTATCCCGAAAAGATAATGGGCTTCAATTACTTCAAATCCTTTATTCATCAATGTAGCAGAATCAACAGTAATCTTTTTACCCATTCTCCACGTAGGATGTCTTAATACATCTTTAATACACACTTTGGAAAGATTTTTATATGAATGATTTCTGAATGGACCGCCTGAAGCCGTTAAAATTATTTTTGATATTTGACTTTTATCATTATCATTTATACACTGAAATATCGCAGAATGTTCACTGTCAACAGGAACAATTTTAGCTTTATACTTTTTTAATAATCTGCTTATTAATTCGCCTGCAATAACAAGGGCTTCCTTATTGGCAAGTGCAATTCTTTTTTTTAACCTTATAGAATTTATTAGAGGTATTAAACCGGAAGAACCAACTACCGCTATTAGAACTATATCGGCTTCTTTAATTAGAGAAATATTTTTTAATTCATTGATGCCTACTGCTATATATTTTGGCTTGAACTTTTTGACTTGCTTATTGAGTAGAGATTTGTTCTTATTCGCTGAAAGACCTATTACGGTACAGTTTTTAAAATTGGATATTACATTAAGCGCGGATTTACCGATTGAACCTGTGGAACCAAGAACAGAAATTTTCATAAATACTTTACTAATGATTTCTACCTAAACCTTCATTCATTGCAATATATCTCGTAACATCGGGGTAATGAACTTAATCCGTAATTTTATAAGCACGTTAGAGAACAAAAAACTTCAGGTAATAATAGTAAACAGGAGCAGCAAAAATAAAACTGTCAAGTTTATCCAACATGCCGCCATGATTTTTAATCAGTTTAGAAGAATCCTTAACCCCAGCTGAACGTTTTATCAAGGATTCCGCTAAATCACCAAATTGCGCAGAAATGCTTACCAGGACTCCAATAAAAAAAATATCTGAGTGATTTAATCCTTTTAAAAAAAATATTTTTGCAATTAAAATAGTTAAAATGGATGCTACTACTGAAGCAATTGAACCTTCAATAGTTTTTTTCGGACTAACGCGTGAAAGGGGATGAACACCATATGCAGTGCCAATAAAATAAGCGACAGAATCAGCAATCCATACGGTTGCAAGCAAGACAATTGTATATTTAAAACCATCCGGCATAATATCCCGTATGAGAATAAAATGACCCGGCAGCCAACCTATATAAATCACACCGAGAAAAGTTATAGCTAAGGACGGTAATGCAGTTCGTATATCAAACCTTATAACTTCATAAATAAATAGTAATAAAACCGATAGAGTAAATACTAAAGATGTAGCTTCATTAGAAATCAAAGAAGCCATTTTTGAACCGTTAAAAAATATGGAAATTACAATAAGTAGTATAACAATATTGCCGAATGTTTTTCTCGGATAGAAACCTATTTTTTCAACCAATGTCCAGAATTCGTACGCAGATAAAAAACAAATAGCACAAATAAAAACAAGAAAAGGAATGAATCCTAAATAAACTGCAACACAAACAACTGGAATTAAAATAACCGATAAAAGAATTCTATTTAACATATATTAAATACCGCCATACCGCCTGTTTCTCCTGTTATATTCCGAAATAGCATCCATTAAGTCCTTCTTTCTAAAATCAGGCCATAATACATTAGTTGTGTAAAATTCCGAATAAGCCGACTGCCATAGCAAAAAATTTGAAATCCTACACTCTCCCGATGTCCTGATAATCAAGTCCGGGCTGGGAAGTCCTGAAGTATAAATATATTTTTCAAATGTATTTTCGTCAACGCTCTTAATATTTAATTTCAAAATTCCATTAATTGCATTAATAATTTCCTGACGTCCGCCATAGTTTAAAGCAATATTCAATATTAAGCCTGTATTATTTGATGTCTCTTTTATTGATGATTTAATTTCTTTAATAACATCCTCAGGCAATTTGGAAATATCACCTATTACTTTTAATTTTACGTTTTTCTTATTTAATTCTTTTATTTTTTTTCTCAAAAATATCTTTAATAACCTGAACAACCCCTTTACTTCTGTTAATGGTCTCGCCCAATTTTCGGTTGAAAATGCATATAAAGTCAGAACTGAAATACCAAGTTCGTTTGAAGCTTTGATAATTTCTTCAACTGATTTAATCCCCTCTCTGTGACCTATTAATCTGGAAAAACCTCTTTTAACCGCCCAACGGCCGTTACCATCCATTATTATTGCTATATGCTTTGGAATAACCATTTAAAAAATCAAGTTAAAAGTTAAAGGTTTAAAGTTAAAATTAAGTCTTTGTTTCTTGGTTTTAATTTTAATTTTAACTTTATATTTATACTTGCCTCTATTCTATTTTTATTTTAATTTTAACTTTATATTTATACTTGCCTCTATTATACTGTCATTATCTCTTTTTCTTTGATTAACAACATTTCATCCAACTTTTTTATATAACTTTCTGTCATTTTCTGTAATTCTTCTTGTAACTTATATTTTTCATCTTCCGTCATTTTTTTATCATTAAAACTTTTCTTTATCAATTCTTGGGAATCCCTTCTCTCATTTCTCATTTCAACTTTATGGTCTTCCGTTATTTTTTTAGCTGTTTTTATTATATCCTTTCTTCGTTCCTCCGTTAGGGCAGGTATGGGAAGCCTTATTACCTTACCATCGTTTTGCGGTGTTATGCCGATGTCTGCTTTAAGTATTGCTTTTTCTATTTCAGGCAATACCCCTTTTTCCCATGGCGTTATAACTATAAGCCGTGGCTCAGGGATGGAAATACTCGCCACCTGATTAACCGGCAAATCAGAATCATAATATCTTACTTTTACAATGTCCAATATTGTCGGAGTGGCACGTCCGGTTTTGAGCATCATCAATTCCAACCTCAAATGCTCCATTGTCTTTTTCATCTTATCTTCTGTCTGTAATAAAATCTGGCCAACCATTTTTCCTCCACTTTCATTATTTAATTAATGTATAAAATTATGCGACAGCGGGACTGTGGGATTGTGCCCGACTGACCTATATAGTGACCTATAGATAGTCACAATTTAGCAATGTATTAAGGAACCTATTGGTTCTCCCGATACAGCTTTTAAAATATTATTCTTTTTACTGAAATCAAAAACGATTATTTTAATTTTATGCTGACGACAAAGCGAAAATGCAGCCATATCCATTACTTTTAAATTTTTACTGATTACTTCATCAAAAGATATTTTTTTAAGAAGTCTTGCATTTTTATTTTTTTTAGGATCATCATCATATACACCCGCGACAGTTGTAGCTTTAAAAATAGCATCTGCTTTTGACTCTACCGCAAAAATAGCGCTTGCTGTATCAGTCGTAAAATGCGGACGCCCTGTGCCGCCGGTCATTATAACTATTTTCTTATTTTTCCATGCAGTTTCTATTTTTTCCAAAGTAAACTGTTCAATAAAATTATTAACATTAAACGGTGCAAATACTTCTGTAGGAATGCCTTTCGCTTTAAATCTCTCACATAAGACCATGCCGTTAATCAGTGTCGCCAATATTCCGATATAATCTGCAGATGTTTTATTAATCTGCGTACCGTCCACGGCACCGCGCCAAATATTTCCGCCTCCAATTATAATCCCTATTGAAACACCTGTTTTATAAACGTTTTTGATTTCTTGAATTATTTTGTCAATAAAAGAAAAATCCAGCCCATCACCATTCTTACCAAGCGATTCACCGGAAAGTTTTATTACAATTCGCTTATATTTCATCTTTAATTATCACTTGAGGAATTAAAAAAACAACACTACAATTTACAGAGATCATCCATCCCGATACTGATTCTATCTTGCCCGCCAGTGTTTTAGTGGATGAAATAGCGGAATAACTATAAAACCCTATAATTCAGTAACGAAGTATACTATGTGTATACTCTGTATACTCTGTATACTCTGTATACTCTGTATACTCTGTATACCTAACAAAGTTTATTAAAATCATTCTTCGCCGACTTTAAATCTTGCAAACCTTTTTACTAAAAGATTTTCACCTATTTTTGCGACTACTTCGGTTATTAAATCCTTAACCTTTTTCTTACCACTTGCGTCTCTTATATACGGCTGTTCTAATAGACATATTCTTTCATAAAATTTATCTAAACGGCCGGTAATTATTTTATCAAGGATTTTTTCGGGTTTACCTTCTTTCAATGCCTGGGCTTTCAATATTTCTTTTTCCTTCTCTAATTCATCTTTAGCAACATTTTCCTTACTTACAACCGTCGGAGATGCCGCTGCAATTTGCATAGCAAGTTCTCTGCCAAGATTCTGGAAATCTTCGGTTTTTGCAACAAAATCCGTTTCACAGTTTATTTCCAGAAGCACACCTAATTTGCTGCCCGGATGAATATAAGAAAATACCATCCCCTCCTTAGTTGTTCTTGTGGCTTTCTTCTGTGCGGTCGCTATACCCTTTTCCCTTAACTTTGCTATCGCTTTTTCTTCGTCACCGCCTGTTTCTATTAGTGCTTGTTTGCAATCCATCATTCCGCAACTGGTTTTTTCTCTTAATCTTGAAACCATTTCACCCGTTATTTTTGTATTTTGTTCCGATTTTACTTCACTCATTTTATTACTCCTTCTTTTTTATAATTCAGCGGATAGCGTTCCGCCAGCTGGCGGAGAGGTTAGCGTATATTGAAAAGAGATAATAAAAATTAAATACTAACCTCTAATCTCTATACGCTCTACGCTAATCTCTGCCTTTTACTGTTTCTCAGGTACATTTTCCTTATTTTCAACGACCTCTTTATTTTCAGCAACTTCAGTCATAGGTATTTCTTCTTCAGACGAATATTTTTCTTCAACGGTAATTTGATGATTATCAGCAGCTTTTACGACTGATTTACCTTCCAAAACAGCATCTGCTACAACGGTTACAAGCAAATTTATAGATTTGATTGCATCATCATTGCCCGGGATACAATAATCTACAACATCGGGGTCACTATTTGTATCACAAATCGCTACAATAGGAATTTTTAATCTGCGGGCTTCATCAACTGCTGTCTTTTCATTGACAGGATCTACAATAAACACCACGCTTGGAATATCCTTCATATTTTTTATGCCCGATAATGATAATTCCAATTTCTTCCATTCTTTGGTAAGCATCGATATTTCTTTTTTAGGCAATTTATCAAACAGCCCATCCGATTTCATTTTCTCAATTTCATTTAGTCTTGCCACATTCTTCCTAATAGTATCAAAATTTGTTAGAGTACCGCCAAGCCATCTTGAAACAATATAATGGGCTCCGCATCGTATCGCCTCATTCTTTACAATTTCCTGTGACTGGTGTTTAGTTCCCACAAAAAGAACAGAACCGTTACTTGATGCAACATCCTTCACAAATTTGCATGCCTTTTTTAGTTCTTTGACTGTTTTTGCAAGATCGATAATATGAACTTTATTTCTATGTCCAAATATAAATTTAGACATTTTTGGATTCCACTGGCTCTTTTGATGTCCAAAGTGGACTCCTGCTTCAAGTAAACTTTTCATTGATACACTACTCATTTTTTACCTCCAATTGCGTTTATATAGTTTTAACGTTCATAGCGTTCATAGAGTTTTAGAGTTTATAACCCTATAACCCTAAAGAGTTATCTTTTTATTATCTCAAAAAATTTAGAAAAAATCAAGTAAAATTTTAAAAAAATACGATTTATCAACATCTTTCTCCTTCCTAAGTATAATACCCTGATTTTTTCGTTTTCGGAAACTATTGACTTGCCTATTACACCAGCAGCTAACCGCACATAAATTAATAATTTATTTTTAGATTTCACCACTTCTTGGATTTTTGATGGAATTGCAACCGGTCTGTAAACATCCCGTCCGCCTAAAAGCCCGCTAAGATATTGGGCAATGTCCCTGCTATCGTTTATTAATACAAGAATCTCGTCACCCGGCAATAACGATTTCGCTTTAAGCGAAGGTCCGTTACCGGATATACATATTACATCTATTGTAAGCGGTTCAGCAACATTTATATTATATTCGTTGAATTCAAGTTCCATTTGCTGTGGCAGGTTTTTATCCGTTATCTTTTTGAATTGTGAAAGATTAAGCTCTTCTAATATAATATCAAAATTTACAGCATGCGTTTTTAATGGTTCCCTTAGAATATCTTCAAGAATATCCGCAACCTCCATAATATTTTTTTCCTTAACCGCTGAGAAAAAACTGCTCTTGTATTCATCAAGCATTTCAGTAACGACTTTTGATTCAATATCAAGAGATATATCCGGAATACTGCCTGAAATCAATCTTGCAGTATATAGTTTCTTTTCATATTCATACCAATTTTGCGATAAGTCAATTTCATAAGTTGTCGGATTATACGTTACCAAAGCTTTTGTCCTTAAATGCTTGTTATGGTTGATATCAACTATTATGGTAAGCATTCCGTAAAGATGAGTGCCAAAAGTATAAAATTTGCTTTTTACTACAACTATATTTTTAAGCAAATCAAATATTTTTGATATTGATTTTGAGATAACATAGTTACATGATTCAAGGGCTAGTATCGCCTGCCCTTCATCGCAACCTGTTTCTTCCATAACTATACGGACACTATCCCTCATAATCTATGCCCTTGGATGAACTTTGTCATATACCTTTTTCATTTTCGTTGCCGTTATGTGCGTATATATCTGCGTTGTTACAATATTCTTGTGTCCCAGCATTTCTTGGACGCTTCTTATATCACAACCGGCATCAAGAAGATGGGTCGCAAAAGTATGTCTTAAAGAATGTGGTGTTATTTTTTTTGTAATCCCTATTTTTCTTAAATATTTCTTAATCATTTTCTGTATCCATCTCGCCGATAACCTTTGCTGACGATAATCAATAAAAAGCGCGGATGAATTGTCTTTTCTTGATTTAATATATTTCCTGATAATATCCAGTGCGGCATCCCCGACAGGCACTAACCGTTGTTTCGAACCTTTTCCGGTAACCTTCAAAACACCTGAAAAAAAATCAACATCTTCACTGTTAAGTCCTGTAAGCTCGGAAATACGTAGACCGGAAGAGTAAAACAATTCAAAAATTGCCCTATCTCTCAATCCAAGGATATTTTTTATGTCGGGAGCGGATAATAAAAGCTTTGTTTCATCAATCGTAAGAAAATCTGGGAGGTGGCTCTCTTTTTTAGGTGCTGATATCAATTCCATAGGTGATGTTTTTAATATTTTGCATTTTACAAGGAATTTATAAAAACCTCTTAATGCAACAATCTTCCTGATTATCGTAGTTTTTTTCTTTGATATATTAAGAATATTTACAAGATAGTCCCTTAATATGTATTTATCCGTATCCTTGATGCCAATTTCTTTATGTGATAGAAAATCATAAAATTGTTTAATATCTCTTCTATACGCCAACTCTGTGTTATTAGAAATATTCTTTTGTATTTTCAAAAACTTTATATAATTCTCTATATTCTCATTCTGTGCTTTGCTCTTTTTGTATTCCATTTTTATCCTCAGAATCCAGGTTTTTCGTTGTTTTGCATTTTGGATAACCGCTGCATGCAAGGAATTTTCCTCTGCGCCCCGATCTTACAACCATACTCATACCGCACTTCGGACACTTTTCGTTGGTAACCTCAGGCACGATTTTATGTCCTTCCTTGTCAATAGACATCGTATTTCTGCATTTCGGGAAATTAGAACATGCCATGAATTTACCGAATCTCCCTTCTCTAATGACCATTATTGAACCGCATTTCTCGCATTTCTCTGTCGTTTCAATCACTTTTTTTACATTTTCCATATTCGCCTTTGCATTATCTAGCGTTTTGGAAAACGGATTATAAAAATCTGTAATCATCTTTATCCATTCAACTTTGCCTTCGGCAATCATATCAAGTTTTTCTTCCATCTCTGCAGTAAAATTAATATCGATTATTTCCGGAAAATATTTTTTCAAAATATCTATTACGGTAAAACTTACATCCTGGGGTATCAATTTCATTTTTTCAATATTTACATATCCCCTGTGTTTTAATGTCGATACTGTCGGAGCATATGTTGAGGGACGTCCTATCCCCCGTTCTTCAAGCGTTTTGATAATTGATGCTTCTGTATATCGCGGAGGCGGTTCCGTAAAATGTTGCTTGGGAACAATGTTTTCGGATTTCACTTTTTCACCGACTATCAAATCTGGCAACATCGTATCTTTCAAATCCTCTGGATATACTTTTAGATAGCCGTCAAACTTCATAGAAGAACCGGTAGAGTGAAACATATAATCCTTTACTTTTATATCCACTGAAACAGCATTCACTATGGCAGACGACATCTGGCTTGCAATAAATCTGAGCCATATCAGTTTATATAGTTTTTGCTCATCCTTTTCCAGACTGAGTGATTCAGGATTTTTAGAAACATCTGTTGGCCTTATCGCTTCATGCGCTTCTTGTGCCGATTTACTTTTTGTTTTATAAAATCTTGTTTTGGGGGGCAGATATTCTTTACCGAAGTTTTTTAAAATATAATCCTTTGCCTGCTTTTGTGCAACTGCAGAAATATCAAGCGAATCCGTTCTCATATAGGTAATAAAACCATTTTCATATAACCTTTGTGCAATTGACATAGTTCTTGCAGAATTAAAGCTGAGTTTATTAATCGCTTCTCTCTGCAACGTTGATGTCATAAAAGGCGGCAGCGGATTCCTGACACGCTCACTTCTATCCACTGAATTCACTATAAATTCGCCGTTATTAATATCTTCAAGGATTGCATTTGCCTCTTTTTCTGTTTTTATGGACGTTACTTTAATATTATATTTCTCGGCAAATAATTCATGGCTTATTGTTGTTTGGTATTTTTTTTCGCTTTTTGAAACCAGTTCCGCATTAAATTTTTCCTGATTTTTTTCAAGCGACACTGATATCGTCCAATATTCCTGCGACTTAAAATCCTTTATTTCATTTTCTCTTTCTACGATTAAACGCAGTGTAACCGACTGTACTCTACCTGCAGAAAGCCCTTTTCTTACATTTTTTCCTAAAAGCGGACTAATCTGATATCCTACTAAACGGTCCAAAATCCTTCTTGATTGTTGAGCATCTACAAGATTCCCGTCCATACTTCTCGGATTCTTTATTGCATCCTCAATTGCCGCCTGAGTAATCTCATGAAATACTATCCTTTTAACCTTCTTTGGATCTACTTTTGCAGATTCAATTATATGCCAGCCGATTGCCTCTCCTTCCCTATCATAATCGGTTGCCACATAAATATCTGATGCCTTGATAATAGCAGACTTTATTTCTTCCATAATTTTTTCTTTACCTGGAAGTATTTTATATGATGGCTTGAAGTTATTTTTAATATTTACACCAAGGTGTTTCTGCGGTAAATCAAATACATGTCCCTTAGATGCGATTACCTTATATTTTTTTTTAAGAAAATTTGTTATCATTTTTGCTTTAGTAGGCGATTCAACAATTACCAATGGATTTTTCATAAATTTTCCTTAATAAAATGATTACTCAGATTATTAACATCGATTACACCGATTAGAACCTAATCCTATAATAAAATCTGTGTAATCTGTTTTCTAATCTATGTAATCAGACATCTTTTCTTTTTTAGGATGTCCTAATTATATTTCTTTATATAGTTTTTGCCGTGTAATTCTGAAATAAAACCGTCCATAACAAGCCCAAGAAGAATAACTGATAATTTTTCAACCTGCATCTCGGTTTTGTCCGCCAATAAATCTATGTGAATCGGCTCATTTCCCATTGATTCCAACACTATCTTTGATTCTTTATTTAAATTTTTATTTTCCTTTAATATCCTGATATTTTTTTGAGTATTTTTTACAAAATTTTTAAGCACATTAATTTCGTTTATTATATCATCAAAAGTTTCAACAAGTTTCGCTCCATTTTTAATTAATTTGTGCGGTCCCTTTGAATATTTTGAATAAATATTACCCGGAACAGCAAAAACATCCTTTCCCTGTTCAACAGCAAATTTCGCTGTAATTAAAGCTCCACTTTTTTCATCAGCTTCAACTACAATGACTCCCATCGAAAGACCGCTTATTAAACGGTTCCGTCTCGGAAAATTTGCTTTGTCGGGTCTGACGTTCATTGCAAACTCAGAAATCAATGCGCCGTTTTCGATTATCTTATCTTCCAATTTTCTATTTTCGGGTGGATAATGATTATTTAATCCGTTTCCTAAAACCGCAATTGTCCGTCCTTTTTCTTCAATACACATTCTATGCGATATGGTATCAATACCTCTCGCTAATCCGCTAACAACGGTAATACCTGCATTAACAAGTTCTTTGGTGATATATTCGCAAATATTCTTTCCGTATGATGTCATCATCCTGGTACCGACTACAGCCATCGCAACCGAATCACTTTTTTCAAAACTTCCTTTTAAATAAATAACAGGCGGATAATCATATATATTCTTTAATGCTTTGGGATACTCGTCCATGAACGAGGCGATAACCTTTACTCCATTTTTCTTTGTTTCTTCTATTTCCTTTTGGATATCTATTTCGCGACATTGATTAGAAATAGATTTGGATACTTTTTCATCTATACCTTCAACAAGCATTAGGTCGTTGTCAGACACCGACAAAACTCTCTCGGCTGTGCCAAAAAACTCCACAAGTTTTCTAAACTTAGAAGGACAATCGTTTAATATTCTATTTAATATAAGCCAAGATTCAAATTCGGTAGACATAAATTTATTTACTTTTGCAGAATACCACGTAGATTGTTTATATCAAAAAATAAAAAAAAGTCAATCCAAGACTTTTACCTGTTTTACAAATCATAATATATACTTATTTTTTATAACGGCCTACGAGCACCCATGAATCTATTTTTATAATATATTTCATTTAAAGAACTTATGGTCACTTTTTTAGCCCCATATGAAGCGTGGATAAATTCATCGTTACCTATATACATCCCGACATGGTTTATTCTTGAACCGCTCAAATATTTTCTGAAAAATACGAGATCGCCGGGCATAAGTTCATCTTTTCCTATTTTTTTACCGATTTTAAACTGAAGTCGCGATGTCCGCGGCAAAACCGTTCCTAATGATTTATAAACAGTCTGGACAAAGTAAGAACAATCAATCCCTTTTTCAGGATCCACACCGCCATATTTATATTTAACCCCCAAAAATTCAAATGCAAAATTTATCAATTCACCGAGAACCTCTTCGGAAATCTCAAGACTTTCTAATTCATCTATATTTGCTTTATTTAAGTTTGTTTCATCCATTAAACTTGAAGAAATATTTTCTTCTGAATACAATTTAGAAACAACAAATTCAGCTTTTTCTTTTTGTTCATACGGACCGACTATAATCCTGAAATTATCACTAAAATCAATCAATGTAGGATAATTACGACTTGCAAGATATATTCTAAAACTAGTAGCGGATTCCTTATCCTTAAAAATACCAGTTTGAATATAATATTGAGAATAAACAATATTCACAAAAGAATGAAGTATAACAACAACCGATAAAACAATTTTTTTCATAATCCTGTGAAACATCACCTCAATAATTCATTATTAAGCCATATCTGTTTTCAACTCGTTTATAATTCTCATAATTAGGATATTGCTCTAATATCTTTTTGTAAGTCACTTTTGCCAATCCAAACCTTTTGGTTTCTTCATAAATCATTCCCAGCTTATATAATGCCTCGGGAGTATATTCGGATTTAGGATATTTATCTTCCATACGTTTATAACAAAACTCTGCATATGAATAATCTGATGTATGTATTACCATATTAATCTCGCCTAAATAATACTGAACCTTATGCGCCCACGGTTTTTCAGAATTTTTATCTATATAATTCTGAAATTTTTCCGTAGCAAAAAAATCCCATGTAACATAAATCGCCCCAACAACAACTGCGATAGCAACGGCTTTTTCTATTTTCATAAATACCAAAACTCCGTTAATGAAGTGAACCAAGCACTCCCGCATAATTTCATATTGCCGAACACAACTGCACAAATGCACTCTGCTTAATCATATGCAAAATTAACGGTAACTGTAATTATAAAGAAATTATAAAAATTTGTCAAGATATTTTTTGTTCACGGAGGTCGTAGCTACTGCAACGACCGAGTAAACAACCCCGATCCATCGGGGTAAACCACGGAGGTCGTAGCTACTGCAACGACCGAGTAAACAACCCCGATCCATCGGGGTAAACCACGGAGGTCGTATATATTAACTTTTTTATTTTATTTCTTCCAGTTTATAATTCATAGAACAATTGTAATATTTTTCAAGATACTTCAACATTAGATAAGGGTCTTTGCCATGAATTCTTTCAAACAGATGCCTGCCTTTACTTAAAAGTTTGCGACCTTTAGGTAATCCGTTTACTAAAAGATTTTCCGTTTTAACCATATCCAAAGACGCAGTATCTATAGCCCCTATGTCATCAGAACCTAATATACCTATATCAGGCACTAATGACGCCGTACTGAATCCCCAGCAATCACAGTAAATAGTTATATTCATAAGAAAATTTATAAAAAGCAGGTTCTCCGGTTTGAATTTCTGCAGAAATTTTGATGTCACTATTGCCATACCTTCAGAGAAATTTTCAAATGTCCTGTCTTCCATCTTTATTGCTTTTTCAGGACATACCATTAAACAATGCTGGCAGTATGTACAGTTATGGAAGAAAAAACCAATCTCTCTCTTAGTTTTATCAGCTTTAATTGCTCCATTTTTGCATGCTTTAAAACATTTAAGACAGAAAATGCATTTACCTTTATCAACTATTAGTCCGCCTTCAAGGGAATGCAACCTTCTTCTTGATTCGTTCGGTACTATACCCATTGCTATATTTTTTAGGGCGCCGCCGAATCCGCAGTCCCCATGGCCTTTTAGATGTGACAAATCAATGAAAAATTCAGCATCAACCGCTTCACCGGAAAAATATACCTCGTCAAGATTCTTGAATCCGATTTTTTCTGTATAAAGGTATTTTCCGTCTTTACCGAAACAAGAAACAACCGGACATCCTATCACTTCTAAAGTATATCCGCGTGCTACAGCACTTTTTGCATCACCATCCATAATTTTTACCGACTTTGCCCCGGCATCCTTTACAGCCTGAACAAGAAGCCGTACAAAAAACGGGTGTATCGTTGTATAACCCAATTCCTGACCAAAATGCATTTTTATTACAACCTTCTTATTTCCGACTCTTTTGGGAAGATTGAATTTCTTAAGCATTCTTTTAAACTTCGCAGGTAGTGTAGCTTCACCTTCAAGACATTCCACGGCAGTGCTTGCAAAATAAACTTCCGGTTTTTCTTTTTTAACTGAAGATTTTTCCATTTTAACATCCTTCTTTGAAATCAGGGGTTAGAGGTTAGTATTTAATTTTTATTATCTCTTTTCACTATACGCTAACCTCCCCGCCAGCTGGCGGAACGCTATCCGCTGCCTTTTTGATGCATTTTAAAAAACAGCCAATTTTTACCTTTGGTATTATTTTTTTTCAACTTAAGCAAACAAAAATTTCCCTTTAATCTTTCTCCCTGAAGATTAAAAATTACTTCGTCTTCTTCAAACTTTATCGGAGTGTATTCACCCCTATCCCATATTTCAACTTTTCCTGCACCGTACTTGCCTTCGGGAATTATGCCTGAAAAATCTGCATAATCAAGAGGATGGTCATCTACCCATATCGCTAATCTCTTTATCTTTGAATCATTTACAGGTTCTTTTGGAATCGCCCAACTCTTTAAAACACCGCTATGTTCAAGCCGAAAATCATAATGCAAATGTTTCGCTGAATGTTTATGAACCACAAAAATCGGTTTTTTATACATTTAAAACCAGCGTATAGCATAGATCGCATAAGGATGTTTTTTACTACTCTTTATTCTCTATACGCTAACCTCTTATTTATGATACCCGACTGATTGTGCGAGAATTATCTTCTGGTTATTTTTTAGATTCATTTTTTTTGATAACATTGCAACATCAACATATCCGCGAACCACTGTTGCTAATCCCTCGGAAGCACAATACAAATAAACATTCTGGGCAATAAACCCAACATCCGCACCGGCATTCAGATAAATATCTTTCTCTGCCATTTTTCCCATCTTTGAAATATCCGAAACGTAAATAAGATTTATAGGTGCGTCTTTTACAAACAATTGTTTACCGGTCAACGCACGGATATCTTCTTTAATAATCAAATTTAAAACATTTTCTTTCGCATCATAAAGGTAAAGTCCGTCATCGGTTGCGACATAAATACTGGTTTCCTGCATATTCATTGATGATGGTGCAGTCCGTTTCCCGTCAGAACGGTTTATCCCGTATCCCGCCCAAAGCAGATTTGCGAGTGTTTGTTCTGATAATTTTTTATTGCTAAATTCACGAGATGATTTTCTGTTTTTTAAAACCTGCATCAAAGGTTTTCCAATCTCCAACTGCGGTTTAGGTAGTTTAATTACTTTCCTTTCCTGCCCAAAAACCAGAGAAGGCACAATTAAAATTGTTATCAACAATATCCGAACCAACAAACCAATTCTTTTAATCATAAAATAACCTCCAAATACTTCCACTTAAGCAAAGGTATCGCTTTGCCGCTACATTTAAATTATCATACTCTATATTATTCCAATTATTTTAACAACCTTCGTTATAACTTGCTATTTTAACTTTTCATATTCCTTCATACTGTTTTGGACAGTACCTTTTCCCCATATTCATTTTTATACTTTAATATTTTTTTTAATCCATATACAGAGACTATCGTCAAAATTGGATACAACATAGTAAAATATCTAAGACTATAATATTTAAGACATCCTGCATTCATTGAAAAAAAAGAACCATAAAATATTAATGCCGCTATAATGACAAAAAAAATAACTTTCATCAACATATTCTTATCAATAAATACTAAATATATAAACCCTGCTATAGATAATAAAAAGAAAAACGAATAACCTAACAACGGCATGTTAAAAACCTCTCTTGTTGGTAACTGACCAAATTGATAGGGATTTAATACAACTTCATAGAGATTCTTAAATGTTTTAGATAAATCAAATGCGGCTAATATTGATTGTTCGGATTTAACAGTCCTATTTGGTAATTGATACGGTGTTTTCCAATATGATCCGAAAGCATATTTGTGACTATAAATTACTAACAAAAATATAATAAATGCAGTTAATACGGTTATTATAAAATACTTTTTGTTGTATTCGTCCTTTTTGTTTTTATATAAATAAATGTAAATAACTATCGGTATTAGAAATACAATATCGACATAACGTGCTGCAAAAGTCCATCCTATTAATAATCCCATCATTACAGAATGCCATATTTTTATTTTATTTGCTTTTACAGCGACGTAAATTATAAAACCCAAAGCAACTGTCGGTATAATATTGTTCCAAGGTATAACAAAAAATTCTGTATATTGCGTACAAAGAAGCAATAGGATAATGGTTAATAAAACCATGTTATCGGATAAATAATATCTTGATATTTTATAATATAATAATATAGTTATAATAAATAATATCAAGTTTGGAATCATAAATGGATCAGCCGGATATATCTTTAAAAATAAAGTTCCAATTATTGGATAACCCAAACCAAATACATAATTTTCAACAACCAACTTTAAATTCAAAAAATCCTTGGCTATTTGCAAGTAACATCCTTGATCACACCATACGAACCATCCTTTTCCTAATTTTTCACTCGGATGTCCTGGGAATGTATAATATGTAAATAAAAACACTGCTATTGCAATAAACACTATAAAGTAAGAATTAAGTAAAAACTTTGGCAAAGATATTTTATATTTAATTTTTTTTAAAAATATTTTCAAAAACCAAATTATAATTAGCCACCCAAATACTTTTGCCTGACTTGTCAACATCTGTAACCAAGAATTATATATAATAAATAATAATGTTATAATACATAATATCATCAGCTCTTTATCAAAAATATTTTTTAATCCAAAAATAAAATTTAGATAAGTTAACAATAATAATAATGTTCCCCAAACAAAATAATGCTTCAAATAAGTTTTATTATCACTATTGAAAACAAAATTTCGAATATCCTTGTATATAACCGATAAATTCATTAGAGATAACCGATTCCCGGCAAATTGGTTTACACGAAATTGTATTTTAGGTTTACCTTCGGGAATATAAAAATTATATGTAAATTCCTGCGGATTTTTCTTAACAAAATCATTTACATTTAATATAGCAGAAAAATATAGTTCAGGATGTCCGTCTATGATAATGTCACAACAAGCAACTGCTTTCAACTGACTTTCTATTTGTTTTAAATTATGCAAAAATAATTTATACTTTATCCCATATTTACCTTTTTCTAAAACCATATACGGACCAAATGCAAGATATCCTTCTTTTTCATCAATAGCATTAATTCTAAATTTTGAATCGACTTTTCCTATATTACTATACATCGGATAATTACCTATAATATTTACTTTACTCGTAATTTTATATAATCCTATTTCCAAGCAAATAAATACTATGGTTGTTAGTACAATTTTTACTGGCATTTGTTTTAAAAATTTAAAATTTTTCATTACAATTTGACCCACTTGAAAATTTGCATATTTTCTAATCTCTCTGCGGCCTATTTTCAATATCTAATTATCTAACTACGTCCCCTATTCTATCCAATGATCTGTATTGGATAGCTTCGGCTATGTGTTGAGATTGTATCTTTCTTGAACCTGCCATGTCAGATATCGTCCTTGCAACCTTTAAAATCCTATCATGTGCACGAGCAGAAAAACCTAATTTTTCTATTACATGTTTCAACAATTTTTTGCTTTCTTCGTCAATCTCACAATATTTTTTTATGTGTTTGGATTCCATGTGTGCATTACAATATAAATTCTTTTCTTTTTTTAGTCTTTGTTTTTGTATTTTTCTTGTTTTTATAATCCTCTTTCTTATATCCAACGAAGATTCAGCAGTAGTTGTCGTATCTGAAAGTTCATCATATTTTACCGCAGGGACATCTATATGTAGGTCAATCCTGTCCATTAACGGACCTGAAATTTTTGAGATATACTTTTGTATTATGAACGGCGTGCAGGTACATTCTTTAGTCGAATGACCGTAATAACCGCAAGGACAGGGATTCATCGCGGCAACAAGCATGAATCTTGCAGGATATGTTAATGTTGCCTGCGCCCGTGAAATGTTGACAATTCCGTCTTCAAGCGGTTGTCTTAATACTTCAAGAACATTTCTGTGAAATTCCGGTAGTTCGTCCAAGAATAAAACACCGTTATGGGAAAGCGATACTTCACCGGGTTTAGGATGAGCACCGCCGCCGATTAAAGCAACATCGGATATTGTATGATGCGGCGACCTGAAAGTTCGGGTAGCTACTAACGAGGAATTTGATGAAGTAAGACCTGCTATTGAATGTATTTTTGTGGTTTCTATCGCTTCCTCAAAAGACATCGGAGGTAAAATAGTAGGAATTCTTTTGGTTAGCATTGTTTTTCCACTGCCGGGAGATCCAATTAATAAAATATTATGACCGCCTGCACAAGCGATCTCTACAGCTCTTTTTACAAAGGATTGCCCCTTGACATCCCTAAAATCCACTTCGTAATGTGAAGTTGCAGAAAAAAAGCTTGCCAAGTCTATTTTATAACTTTCCGGTACCGTTTCAGAGGAAATTATTTCTACTGCTGATTTCAGATTATTTACGGGATAAATATTGAGTTTTTCAACAATTGCAGCTTCATTTTTATTTATTTCCGGAAGAATCAAACCATCGAAACATTCCTCCTTTAATTTAATAGCAATCGGAAGAACGCCTTTTACCCTTCTTATTGAACCATCCAGAGAAAGTTCACCAATAAGCGAATATTTTTTATTAATATTTGCTTTTATCTGGGCTGTAGCAATAAGAATGCCGATTGCAATCGGCAAATCAAATATTGCACCCTCTTTTTTTATGCCTGCAGGAGCAAGATTTACCGTAACTCTTTTTGGAGGAAAATCATAACCTGAATTTCTTATTGCTGAAACCACCCTGTCTCTTGATTCTTTTACGGTTGTATCAGGCAGCCCTACAATATTAAATGTAGGCAAACCTTTGGATATATCAACTTCAACAGTAACAATATAACCGTTAATACCATAAACAGCTGCAGAACTTACTTGTGATAACATAAAATTTATCCTGGAACTTACTCCTTTTCACAAATTTTCTTTAATTATTTCTTCCAATTCGGATAATCCGGGAAGATTATATATGTCTCTAACAAATATTCCGCGGCGGGTATGCTTTTTCCATGACAGATATGCTAATTTGCCAGTTTTAGAAACCCTTGGTGACGACGACGAAAAAAATATGTTATTTACAAGTGTTTCAATCTTTTTATTTTTTATGTTTATTATGTAAATCGCTTTATTCTGATAAACATCCTTTAACTCTATATTTCTGATATTTTTATTTCTTCTTGTAGAACCTAAAAACACAACCGAATCACCGTCTTCGGTAAATATCGGATATTTATTATATGAATTATCCGATACTATTTCTTCCGTTTTCTTACTCATTAAATCGGTAATATAAATGCCGTTAAAATCCAAAGAATCCACCTTTCCATCGTTATTTGTGTCCCGTCTTTTTGAAAGGTACATAGCATATCTGTCATCGGGTGAAAATGAAGGAAAAGAATTATCATACATATCCTTTGTGATTTCTTCTGTAGTCCTGTTCATTATATCCGTTAGATATATTGAAGATGCATCTCTAAAATCTATTTTACCGTCACCGTTCGTATCCTTTTGCCATGAAGAGTAGAGTATATATTGTCCATCATTAGATATTGCAGGCGCAGTATTTTCAAATTTATCCGATACTACTTCGCTTATAACATTCGTTTTTATGTTTATTGAATATATGCCGGAATTACCGCCTATTCGCCGCCAACTGCAGAATATTACTGATTTATTATCAGGTGAAAATGTCGGTTTTCGACAAAATAGCTTTTCCGATACCAGCAACCGTTCATCGTTCTTTTCCAAATCATAGATATATATCGCCGCAGAATCCTTCGCATTAATTTTTCCGTCCCCGTTAGTATCGCGACGGCGGGAAAGATATAAAGCATATTTGCCGTCAGAAGAAAAAGAACAGTCGGAATTATGATATTTATCCTCCACAATCAGCTTTTCATCCTTTCCCTCAATACCTACTACATAGACACACCCGTTATCAAGATAATTAATATAACCATCACCATTTGTATCACGTCTTCTTGATACATATATAATTTTTTTGCCGTCGGATGAAAAATTAAGACAGGAATTATAATATCTATCGGACGATATTTTTTTAAAATTCGTTATTTTAGTTATATTATTAATAATTTCTTGTGACGGCGATTGTCTTATGCATTCTATTAAATTCTCCTTTGCCTCAATCAAAAAATTCTTTTTATAATAACCTTCCGCAAGGTAATATAATAATGACGGATTTTGGGGATTTTTGGAAACCAAATCAGAAAATACCTTAATAGCGTCGTCGTATCTGCCATTGTTCAACAATTCAATACCTTTGTCCTGTTTTGTTTTAAAAAATATCATTTTTTATATAGTATACCCGGAGACTGCAAAAGCGTTTTGTATATGCTCTATTTTATCATTAATAATCGCAATTATGTCAAAACGATAATCCGAATTAAGTGAGTTCCTTTTAATAAATGCTATCGCTGCGCGAGCAAGATGTTTTTGTTTATATTTATTTACAGCAAGTTGTGGAACACCGTATTTATTACCACTTCTTGTCTTTACTTCAACAAAAATTATCGTGTTATCTTTTCTTGCAATTATATCTATTTCACCGAATATTGTCCTGTAGTTCTTACTTATAATTTTATATCCGGTATTTTCGAGAAACTCTTCCGCGATTTTTTCGCCGTGTTTTCCGATTTTATTTGGTTGTTCCATAAAATTTTACCAAGAAAATATTGAAAATTACTTATTACTTAGACTACATTTGCTAAATTTCCGTATAAATCCACTCCGCCAGCTGGTAGAAAGTGACTGGAAAACTTCATTTTCTAATAGGATTTTACCGGTTCAAAACTTCTTCTGTGAATTTCACACGGACCATATTTTTTTATAGCAGCTATATGCTTTTCCGTACCGTAGCCCTTATGCTGTGCAAAACCGTATTCCGGATATTTCTTGTCAAATTCGTCCATCATCAAATCACGTGTTACTTTAGCTATTACAGATGCAGCAGCAATAGATGCGCTTTTTGAATCCCCGCTAATAATATTTTTTTGTTTTATACTTATATCTATATACTGATTACCGTCAATAATGGCAAGTTCAGGCAAGGTATCGAGCTTTTCAATCGCAGTTTTCATTGATAGTTTAGTGGCTTCCAATATATTTATTCTGTCTATAGTAAAATTATCCACTATTCCAACCTGATATTCAATACAATTTTTTATTATTTCTTTGTAAACGGCAAGACGTATTTTCGGGGAAAGTTTTTTTGAATCGTTAAGATTTTCTATTATTATTTCTTTATTTAGAATCACTGCTGCTGAAACGACAGGACCTGCTAACGGACCTCTGCCAGCCTCATCAACACCCGCTATAATACTATCAGAGCAAATCAGACTATCAAAATCCCACAAATCTCTCATTTTAAAAATCTATTCCTTAAGATAGTTGATGATTAGATTATGGTGCTTTTGTTCCTTGCGATTGTTCTTTTCCGGTACGTTCTTCCATTCTGGCGGATTTGCCCGACAGTCCTCTTAAATAATATAAACGACTTCTTCTGACTTTTCTATGTTTCATCAATTCAATTTTTTCCAATCGCGGCGAATTTAGCATAAATACTCTTTCAACACCTATCCCAAAAGATATTTTTCTAACGGTCATTGTTTTGCTGTTGCCTGCACCGCGTATTCTTAAAACAGTGCCTTCAAAAACCTGTGTCCTTTCGGAATCACCCTCTATAATTTTATAATACACTTTAATTAAATCACCGGAATTGATTTCCGTCATGCTTTTTTTAGCATACTGACTTTCTACGACACTTATTAGATTTTCCATCTCATCCTCCATTTATTTTTCATTACTATTTCCGCTTATTGTTTTTACAGATTTTATCAAGCCCTATTAATTCCGGTCTTTTTTTAATAGTGTTTTTTACTGCATTTTCCTTTTTCCATTTTTCAATATTTTTATGATTACCCGATAGAAGCACTTTAGGCACTTTTATACCGCAGAAATTATAAGGTCTTGTATATACGGGACTAATCAGTTTTCCGTTCCATAAAGAATCTTGTTCCAAGGAATCTTTTTTGCCGACAACTTTTGGTATAAGCCTGCCTATAGTATCTACAAGCACCATGGCGGGAATTTCGCCGCCTGTCAAAACATAGTTACCGATAGATATTTCTTCATCTATAAATTTTAGAACGCGTTCATCAACACCACCGTAATGTCCGCAAATTAATATCAGATGTTGAATTTTTGAAAGCTCTTTCGCTTTTTGTTGATTTAAAACTTTGCCTTGCGGCGATAAAAGTATAACCTTACAACTTTTTTGTCTTGGGCGAAGTCGAAATACCGCCCTTATCGCCTTTACTATCGGCGGTGCCATCATAATCATTCCTGCTCCACCGCCGTACGCTTTATCATCTACGGTTTTATGCTTACCATCGGCGAAATCCCTGATATTGGTAATTCTTATATTTATAATTTTTCTTTCAACTGCCTTTTTAATTAAACTTTCAGAAAAAACAGATTCAAAGAGCGAAGGAAAAAGTGTTAAAATATCTATTTGCATTTTACCCCGTTAGAGATAGAAAGCATTTATGCTTTCGTGGTAACATAGAATACTCTTTTTATATTTCTTATCTTTTCCCATGATAGATTATATTTACAAACAATTTTATCTCTAACGAGGATCATTCTACTACTTCTACCCTATATTTTTCATTCTTTCTTGTTGCCGAAGCCGATACAACCTGCCTTATTGCTTTTATTATCCTACCCTGTTTACCTATTATCCTGCCCTTATCTGCATCATCAACTTTGATATTTACAACCTTGCCAATCTCAGAATCAACAATTGATATATCAACTTTGTCTGTATTATCCACAAGTGACTTAACAATGTATTCAACAAGCTCTTTCATAATCATACCCCTAATAACTGCAAAAATAACGCACAGTTAATGCACATCAAATATTTTTCTGAATTTCTGTTTGTTTTTTTAATAAATTCTTCACAGTATCAGATACTATCGCCCCGGTCTTTATCCAGTAATTAATTCTCTCTATATTTAAAGAAATATCCTTTTTATTACGAGGATTATAATGTCCTAATTCTTCTATCGGAGTTCCTTGACATCTCTTTTTGGAATGAATAACTATTACCCTATATACAGGTTTAAGCGTTTTACCTATTCTTTTCAACTTGATAGCTACTGCCATTTCTCCCCCCTTGTCTCGCCGAAGCTCGATAGAGCGTAGGCGGATGAACTATTTTGATAATTCTCTTAGTTTTTCTATGCTTTTTCTAATCCCTAATTCGGTTTTAAATACTGCGGAACCGGCCACAACCAATTCAGCACCTGCTTTCACAACCTCGGATATCGTATCAAAATTTATTCCACCATCAATACCTATTTTAAATTTATTTTTAAGTTTCCCCCTACATTCCTTAAGCCGGCTTACTTTTGATAAAACTGTTGGCATGAATTTCTGGCCGCCAAAACCGGGATTGACGCTCATTACCATAACCATAAAAACATCTTCAAGATACGGTTTAATCTTTTCTATCGGGGTTCCGGGATTTAATGAAATTCCGGCTTTTACATTTAAATCTTTTATTTTTTTTATTATCCCTAACGGACTGTTTGTCGTTTCAATATGGAAAGTTATCCAGTCGCTGCCCGCTTTTGCAAACGCTTCTACATAACGCTCCGGATTTTCGATCATCAGATGTGTATCCAAGATAGATTTAGTTTTTTTTCTTATTGATTCAACTACCACAGAACCTATTGTTATGTTGGGCACGAAATGACCATCCATTACATCAATATGAAAAATACCGATATTCTCTTTTTCACATTCGCTGATATCAGATATTAAGTTTGAAAAATCCGCAGATAATATTGACGGTGAAATCTCTATACTCATTGTTCTTGCCTTGTCGCTATCCAGAATCTGACCGGTTGCCCTGTACTTATAACCATATCCGTGCCAGGCACATGTTTAATTATAGAATTCTGTTCTAAAGTCGGATCATTGACCATATCTATATTTTGAATGATAATATCATTATTATTGCACCACTCTTGAGCTTCAAAAAAACTTTTTCCTTTAAAATCCGGCATTAAAATTGTGCCCGGTGGTGGCGGTCCGTGAGAAACTATTATATTAACCAATCCGTCCTTTCTTGCAGAGGTTCTTGGCATCGGATTCTGCGACATTATATTTCCTTTCGCTATATTATTGGAATATCTTTCTTCCTGTTCACCCAAATCCAGACTATTCTTCCTTAAAATTAACTGGGCTGAACGAACAGTCTGATTTGTCAGGTCCGGCACAAATATAACTTCCCCGCCTGCAGAAACTATTACTTTAATAGCTCTGCCTTCCTTAACTATACTGCCCGACACCGGAGTTTGAGAAATTACTAAACCTGCTTGCAGTTCTGAATTAAAAACTTCACCGGTTTTTTTTAAATATAGATTCAAAGAGGATAACGTGTCTAAAGCATCTACAATATTTTTACCGATAATATTCGGTACAATCTGATCTTTTTTACTATGAATTAAAGCATCAATTAAACGATTTAATCCGGTAAAAAAAATAATTGCTATTATTAAAAAAAATAAAGTCCATTGTATCGCTTTCTTCACTTCTTTTCTCAATACCATTACACAAAAATATAAACTTAATATATGACAGTTGGAACTTTCATTTCTGCCATTTTTTCTAATCTTTTAATACGTTCATTTATAGACGGATGTGTTGAAAACAACTTCATTAACGATTCTCCCCTTAACGGGTTAACAATAAACATATGCGCCGTAGACGGTTCAACCTTATTGGGTATTTTTTTAGAATAACTCTCCAGTTTTTGGAGCGCCGTTGCAAGGGATAATGGTTTATTTGTAAGTTTAGCTCCGGCTTCATCCGCACTATACTCCCTTGATCTGGAAATAGCCAGCTGTATCAAAAGAGCTGCAATCGGCGCAATAATTGCCATAGCTAAAAGTCCGATACCGCCACCCCTATTATTATCATCCCTTGAACCTCCGCCGAATATAGCGGCAAATTGTGCCATCCTTGCCAGCATCGAAATGGCGCCTGCCATAGTTGCTGCAATCGTTGCAATTAAAATATCCCTATGGGATATGTGCGAAAGTTCATGTGCTATAACTCCTTCAAGTTCATTGGCATCTAAGATGTTTAATATACCTTTAGTTACTGCAACAGCGGCATGATGTGGATTTCTGCCGGTGGCAAAAGCATTGGGGATTTCCATTGGCAAAATATATATCTTGGGCATAGGAATTTTCGCTTTTACCGTTAAATTTCTAACAACTTTATAAATATCGGACGCTTCTTTTTCCGATACGGGTTTTGCTCCATACATAGCAAGCACGATTTTATCCGAAAACCAGTACATCACAAAATTCATAATAGCAGCAAACATAAAAGCAATTACCATACCTTGTTGGCCGCCTATTGCATTGCCTATAAATATAAAAAGTAACAACATGGAGAACATTAATAAAAATGTCTTTATACCATTCATAAAACTCATCCTGAATAACTTAATTATTATATATAATTATTTTTATTTGTCAATCTAATTTATCGCCGATTTTAAGATTGTGTCCTTGTAAAAAAGACCATGCAGACATAACATTTTTTGACGGGGGGTGAACGGACTTGATTAATAAATAACCTTTCCCACATTTTAATACAAAACCGATGTTTTTATGCAAAGCTACAACGGAACCGATAGGAAGCAAATCTGAACAGGGATAATTCGGTTCCTGAATAATTTGTGCATCAAGTATTCTTAAGTTTTGAATTGTGAATTGTGAATTGTGAATTGTGATAAATGCCCCCGGCCAAGGTTTAGTCCCACGAATCAAATTAAATATTGTTTCTGCAGTTTTTTCTACGTCTATCTTGCCGTCTTCTTTTTTCAGCTGCGGTGCAAAACTCGGATTCCCGACTTGTTCTTCACCTTTGTAATTTTCCTTTATCTTTACAACAGTCTCTCGTAAAACATCCAATGCAACCGGAATAAGCTTTTCCCTAAGAGTATTTGTGTCGTCATTTTTATCTATGTTAATTTTTTTCTGAAATATTATTCTGCCTGTATCCATTCCCTCGTTCATCCAAAAGCTGGTAACTCCAGTTTCGGTTTCTCCATCAATTAACGCCCGCTGAATCGGGGCTGCACCACGATATTTCGGGAGTAGCGAAAAATGAAGGTTCACACAACCGATAGAAAATATATCCAGCACTTTTTTGGGTAATATTTTTCCAAATGCCGCTACTATACCGACATCCGGTTTAATTGCGGACAAGTTTGAAATAAAAACCGCATCATCAATTTTTTCAACACTAAATACCCTAATCAGTTTTTTTATGGCGTTCTGTTTCACTTCGGATGGTAACGACTGGAGGTGTCTTTTTGCAGGTTTATCACATCTCGTGACCACTGCGATAATATTTTCATTATCTATTAAATAATCCAATAACGGATTTACATATTCGGGAGTACCAAAAAAAATCGTTTTCATTTTTTCTTAAAATATTCACGCTTAAGTCTCCACCTCTTCAACGGATTGATTCTGTCAATAAATACGTTGCCGTTAAGATGGTCTATTTCATGTTGGAATATCCTAGCCAACAATCCCTCAACTTCAAGATCTATCTCTTTGCCTGCCGTATTAAGTCCGAGCAATCTTATTGTTTTAGAGCGTTTGACTTCCGCCGCTATTCCGGGAAGCGATAAACAACCTTCCTCTGAATAAACACCACCTTTTGAAGATGTAATTCTGGGATTTATGACTATTATCGGATTTTTTTTTCCTTCAGGCTTAATGTCCGACACAAAAATACTTTTTGATATGCCAACCTGGTTAGCCGCCAAACCCACCCCGCTGAAAAAATACATTGTCTCAAGCATATCTTTAGCCAATTTAAGTATATCCCCGTTAATTTTTGTTATTTCATCGGTTTTTTTTCTGAGTATTTCTTCTGGATATTTTTTAATTTGCATTATTGCCATAAATCAAATTATACTTTATTGCTAATTAATGTCAATAAATAATTAGTTTTAAGAAATGTTTCAATCTTAAAATCTGCAATCTTAAGTTACCTCTCTATCCTATTAATTTTTCTATTTTTTTCAGCAGTTCATCCATAACGAAAGGTTTGGGAATATATTCATCTGCCTTAAGAAAAACGGTGCCGATGTAACGATCTTTATGCTCGCGTTTTTTCGTAAGCAAAATTACCGGTATCTTTTGGGTAGCAGGATTTGTTTTTATATCCGAACAGACTTCATATCCAGTCTTTCCCGGCATAAGCAAATCCAATATAATTAGGTCCGGTTTCTTAGTTTCAATTATTTTTGAACCCTCAATACCGTCAAAAGCTGTGATATATTCATATTTATCCGAAGGTAGATTCGCCATTATTAATTCAGCAATATTAGGATCATCATCAATAATAATAATTTTTTTCTTATTCTCCATAGTTTCACTCTCCAATAGACTTTTTACTTTATTTATAACCGTCTCCATTTCAAACGGTTTAGCTATATACTCGCTTACTCCTATTTTTTTTGAGATTCCCTTATCCAATTTTTCATCTCTTGCTGAAAGTATAATGATTTTTGGTGTTGGAGATACATACAAACCGTCTTCATATAATACGTTCCAGCAAAAATGGTAACCATCCATAACAGGCATTTTTAAATCTACAATAATTAAATCAGGTTTATTTTTTCTAAATTTCTCTATACCTTCCAACCCGTCCATGGCAGTAAACACCCCGTATCCTTCCATTTTCAGGTTTATTTCAAGCAGTTTTAAAATGCTTTTATCATCATCAACTACTAATATTTTTTGTTTGTTGTTTTGCATATTCCAAATCTTTAATATTTTTTCTCCTATTGAAAATGTAACAGCTTTTTCTACCCTTACCATCCAATTTTGCGAACATTTTTGTCTCTGTAGCTAATTCCACAATCTCTCCATAATGTCTAACATTAATATTTTCATTCGTAACAATACCGATTGACAAAGACATTAGTTTGAATTTTTGTTTCTTGCCAAGTCTGTTTTTTTCTACTATGCAACCTTTTTTTGCATCTTCTAAGCTGTAAAACTTTTCAACTACGTTGTCAAATAATTCAATTATTTTTCGACAATTTGTCTCGGCATATTCCGGTTTACTAATCAGGACAAAATCATCGCCGCCAATGTGTCCTATAAATTCATTATATCTCACAATTCTTCTAAGACTGTCCGCAACATATTTAATAACCCTGTCTCCTTTATTAAATCCGTATCTATCATTATATGCCTTAAAATTATTTATATCAATATACGCAAATGCAAACTTTTCATCGTTATTCAGTCTGCTGTTTACTTCTTGTACGATACTGGCATTTCCGGGCAAATATGTCAATGGATTGGCGGATAGAATATGCATTGTCCTCTTCAAGATTGCATCAACTTTAATTACCAATTCTTGAACATCAAAAGGCTTAGAAATATAATCGTCGGCACCCAACCTTAATCCCTTCATTTTATCAAACAACTTATCCTTTGCCGACAATATAATTATAGGAGTAAAAAAGTTTGTCCTTTTCCTTCTTAAATACTGACATATCCTATATCCGTTTACTTCCGGAAGCATTATATCTAAAATTATTAAGTCATATTTTTCCTTTTCTATTATTTCCAATGCTGTTTTACCGTCATATATATAATTGACCTGATAACCGGAACTCTCAAGATTAATTTTTAGCAATTCAACAACTGAAGAATCGTCATCTATTATTAATATTTTCGGCGGTTTTGCTTTTGTCTTATTGCAATCGGCATTTAAAAAGTCAGTATTTGTTATTTTATCTAATTCACTTAACATAATATTACTATATGATTGCTGTAACAATCACTGATTGTACAGATTAAAGCTCGTTGTTAAATCATATTCCATCAAAAATAGTTTTGAATGCTTTTATTATTCTCTTTAGGTAGAATATTTTATACCGTTTCTATTGGATCTACATCAAGAACCATATTCACGCCTTTCTTAGGATATGCTTCCATGATTCTCATTAGTTTTAATGCTATTTCGTTAAAATCATTTTCATTCACTTTCAGCAGAATCTGCCATCTGTGCTTACCTGCGAGAAAAGGAACAATTTTTGGTACCGGTCCCAATATAACTAAATCTTTCTCATCTTTTAGATACGATACTATGCTTTCGGATTCAATAATAATATCTTTTTCTTTTTTTCCCAAGATTGTTATATTTATTAATTTTTTATATGGGGGCCATAAAAATTCTTTTCTAAATTCAAGTTCATGATTAAAAAATTTCTCATAATCATACTCGGCAGCATGCTTTATAGCATAATGTTCCGGTTCATCAGCTTGAATAATTACCTGGCTTTCAGACGACCCCCTTCCGCATCGGCCTATGGAATGCGTCAAAATAGAAAATGTGCGTTCCGCAGCGCGAAAATCAGCCGAATATAAACCGGAATTGGCATTTATTACACCTACCAACGTTATGTTGGAAAAATCAAATCCTTTTGCAGCTATCTGGGTTCCTATTAAAATACAGGGATATCCTGATTTCATTGTCTGGAATATTTTTAAATGTGTGTCTTTTGTATCTGAATCCATTCTAATAATTTTAGTATTAGGAAATAATTTCCTTACTATTTCTTCAACCTTTTCCGTACCATAACCCGAATAAATAATACTACCGTTACAATCCGGGCAATTTTTGATAAAAGTCTGCTTATAACCGCAATAATGGCATAAAAGAACTGATTGATTCTTATGGGCAATCAACGGTATCAAACATTTCGGGCATTTTATAACTTGCTCGCAATTAGAACATTTAACGGATGTTGCCCAACCGCGTCTGTTAATAAATAAAAAAATCTGCTTTTTATTTAATATTGCAGATTGGATTGCAAATTGCAAAGGTTTTGATATCGCAAACCTTTTTGTATATTTAAGGTTTATTACCGTAACTTTCGGAAGAGGTCTTCTTTCTATCCGTTCCGACAACTTTAGAATCTCTATGGTTTTATGCTTCACTTTATTATATGTTTCAATTGACGGAGTTGCTGAACCAAAGACTACTACACCGTTCACTATTTCCGCCCTTTTTATGGCAATATCTCGTGCATGATATCTCGGCGCTTGAATATTTTTATAGAATTCGTCGTCTTCTTCATCCAGAATAAAAAGATTCGGATTTCTTACAGGCAAAAATATAGCTGAACGAGTGCCTAAAACAACTTTAATAATCCCGAGCTTCAATTTTGCAAAAAAAATGCTTTTATCTCTCTGGCTTAAATTACTGTGCCACAGACCTAATTTATCGCCGAAACGGTCGTATAACAATTCTTCGAATTGATTTGTTAACGAAACATCAGGAACAAGATAAATAGCTGAACCGCCCTGATTAATACATTGTTCAATAGCCTTAATATAAATCTCCGTCTTGCCTGAATCATTTATTCCGTATAGAAGGAAATTTGCCTGCCTGCGGTTTTTAATAGAATCAACAATCCTTTCAGTTGCATTTTTTTGCTCATCGGTAAGCGTTACCAGGGATATTGTTTTTATATGTTTGTTTAAATGTCCGGTTACTTTTTTTGAAATTCTCACATTTTTTGGCAAAATAAGGTTCAAAGCGGAACCAAGCGGGCATAAATAATACTTGGAAATCCAATACGCAAGGCTAATAATATCATCCGTAATTATAGGTTCACTATCTATAACTTTATATATTTTTTTAAGATGCAAATCCGATTTTTTCTTTATTGCAACTACAAACCCGGTAATTTTCCTATTGTTAAAAGGCACTATAATACGACAGCCGGTTTTCACCTCAAAATCCGACAAATAATCAAAATTTCTATTTATATTTAATGGTAACGCCACTTCTAAAATCATATTAGATTGTTTTTTTAATCGGCAAGTTTTATAATGACAGTTCTTTTTTTATTTTCTTAATGTCTTCCCATGTATCAACTTTCCAACCAGGATTCCGTAAAAGTGCAGCGGGATGATATGTAGGTATTACTTTTATACCTTTATAATCGTAAAATTTGCCTCTAAGTTTACCTATCGGCATATCCAAACCGGTCAAAATTACTGCAGAAAAACTGCCAAGTGCACAAATAACTTTTGGTTTTATTAGTTCAATTTGTTTTTCAAGATAAGGTAAACAAGCAGATGCCTCTTCTCTACTCGGCTTTCTATCATTACCCCTTTTATCAGGCCGGGACGGATCTATCATCGGATGACACTTAACTATGTTGGCTATATATACATCCGCTCTTTTTAAACCTAAAGCCTTTGGGACGGTTATTATATCATCCAATAATTTACCTGCCTTGCCGACAAAAGGTCTACCAAGACGATCCTCATCAAAACCCGGTCCCTCACCAACAAACATAAGTTTTGCTTTTTGATTACCCTCACCGAATACGGTGTTTTTTCTTGAATTAGAAAGCGGACATTTTTTACAATTTTTTACAACTTCATATAATTTTCCAAGTTCCTGTTCAATTTTATCTTTATACTCTGATTTTATTACATGCTCCATATCTTCCGCTTTCAACTGATGAATATATTTTATAGTATGATTTATCAGATTATTTAAATTATTCATATACTATTTCTTTCCTTTTTGTGATTTTTTTGAACCATGGAAATATCCATTCACACAATCAACTAATTTATTTATTTCCAATGGTTTCTCAAACCAAGCGATAAATCTTGCAGATTCGGTATTATCAAATAATCTTTTAGTATCACTCATACCGGTTATAATAATAACCGGTATATCTTTTGTCTCAGATTCATCTTTAAGCTCTAAATCTAATGTATAGCCGTCTATTCTCGGCATCATTATATCAAGGATTACTAAATCCGGCCTTTCCTCTTTAATCTTTTCTAAGGCGGTTTCCCCGTTGATGCAACTAATCACGTCATATTTATCACTTCTAAGATTCACATTAAGCAACTGTAAAATATTCGGATCATCATCAGCAATCAGTATTTTTTTCTTGTTCATAATTCCACCTCCGTTTAATGTTCCTTGATTGATTCTTCAATTCTTTTTGTCATTACCTGTATGTCAAAAGGTTTTGAAAAGAATATGTTTGCACCAAGCGCAAAAGCCCTTTCAATATCGGATTTCTGCGTATATGCAGTCAGAAATACAATCAACACATTTTTATATTTTGGATTCTTTTTTACTCTTCCACATATTTCCCAGCCGTTTATTTTTGGTATCCCGATATCAAGGATTAAAACATCGGGATTAAACTCATCCATTTTTATTAATGCTTCTTCACCGTCATATGCAGCCTCAACCTCAAAACCGGAACTTAAAAAATTTACCTTAAGCAGATTTGAGATATTTATCTCATCTTCAACAATTAACACTTTTTTTAACATATGTTAATCCAATTACATTCTTACTGTTGCCTTGAATATTGAAGAACTGTGAGCTTACACCCGCAGAATTTAATAAACGCGGATTAACTCACCCGTTTATCTTCATTCCTATGCGGAATTAAAAACGAAAAACAACTGCCTCCAGATATATTATTTTCCACCCAAATCTTACCACCGTGCAACTCTACTATTGTATGAGCTATTGATAACCCCAGACCGGTGCCAGTTTTTTTACGCACCACATCATCTTCTATAGTAAAAAATTTTTCAAATATTTTTTCTTTAAATTCGTCAGCTATTCCTGGTCCTTTATCAAAGACATCCACTCTTATACCGTAAATATGATTACTTATATTGACCTTTATAACTGAACCTTTTGGAGAAAACTTAATTGCATTCCATATTATATTCTGTAAAACCTGAATTATCCTGTCCTTGTCTATTTCTACTGAACCGATGTTTTTATCCGATTCAAGTATAATACTGTTGCTTTTTAGAATCATATTTATATTGGCAATAGTTTCCTTTGTTATTTTCACAATATCTACTTCTTCTTTATATAACTTTATTATTCCGGTTTCCATTTTTGAAATGTCAAGAAAATCAGAAATCAACCTTGAAAGTCGGTGGGATTCTGTTTGAATAATATTCAAATATTCAATTCTGTTATGTTCGGATATTTTTAACTTTTTGTTCAAAAGGGTATCTGCATATCCCATTATTGAAGTAAGCGGTGTTCTTAAATCATGGGCAACAATGGAAATAAAATTGGATTTTTTCTTATCCAGCTCTATTAGTTGCTTATTTATTTTATCCAATTCCATACTGCGTTCTATTAATTTTGCATTCAGCATTCTGACATCATCCGTGGCGTTCTGAACTTGTTCTTCAAGATTATTATAGAAATTATTTAATTCACTTATCATAATATTAAACTGTTCGGATATCTCTCCTAATTCATCTTTTTTTGATACAGGCACAAAACAATTGAAATTCTTTTTTGATACGCACCTTGCTGCATTATATAGTGATTTTAAAGGTTTAAGAAAAATGTTCAGTAAAAAATAAAAAATAATTACTATAATGAAAGAAGACACTGAATATATTATTATCCCGGTCGTCAAATTGCTCTTTATTATTTCGTTAAAAATACGTATGTTAAAACCAACATTTATAGAACCTATCTTTAAGCCTTCCTTTCCTTTTATTTCTCTATGTACATTATATATATCGCTTTTTAACTTTAAGATATTGTCGGTTCTTAAAGCGACTTTTGTGTAGTTTATTCGTCCGCTATATGTGATAAAATCATCATTTTTATCATAAAAAATAATATATTCCGTTTCAGGAGCAATAACAATATTCTTGGCATATTCATGCATCTTGTTTAATCCCGACATTATATCTTCTTTCATTATCATATAACCGAACGTTTCTACGATATGGTCCATTGAAGTTGCAATATTGGTCTTTAATGTTATATTTAATAGCTTGTTCTTAATATGCACTGCGAATATAATAATCACAGTATTAACAATAATAAATGTTATTAGAAGCTTTGCTTTAAACGATAATTTATCAAAATTCAGCGTGTTAATACTCCTCTTATATCACCAATAATTATTTCAGCTAAAGACTTTTTTGAAATGCTTTTGAATTTTTTAATTTTATCTTCGGTTATAATAGCGCCTTTGCTTCTGTCACTATTGATTGTGCTTGGCTCGTTTGCAATTATGATATCCAACTTTTTCTTAATAAACTTATTTTGCGCATTTTTAATCAAATTATTAGTTTCAAGTGCAAAACCAACAAGAATCCTTTTATTATTATATTTTTCTTTTGAAACTTCAAGAAGAATATCCGGATTAGATATCAATTCCAATTTTAGTTTCCCGATTGTTTTCTTTATCTTATCTTTAGATGCATTTTTTACCTTATAGTCGCTTACCGCGGCACAAGAAATAAAAACATCGCATTTGTTAAAATATTTTTTAACCTGATTAAACATTTCCGAGGCGGAAATAACTTTGATAAATTTTATTCCTTTAGGCGGTTTTAGACAGGTCGGGCCGCTAATTAAAATTACATCCCCTAATTTCTTAGATTCCTCCGCTAAAAGATAACCCATTTTGCCGGAAGAATCATTAGAAATAAACCTTATAGGATCAATATATTCCTTTGTAGGACCCGCTGTTATCAAAACAACTTTCTTTTTCATTTTATATATTTATTTAATTCAGATATGATTTTGTCTGGCTCGGACATTCTGCCGATATCTTTATCACAACAGGCGAGTTCACCTTTTTCAGGACCAATAAATTTGCAACCGATTCCCTTGAGATATAAGATGTTTTTTTGTGTGATAGGATTCTTATACATCTCAGAATTCATTGCAGGACAGAACACTATCGGGCATTTGACGGAAAGTGCAAGTGTCGTGAGGGCGTCATCGGCTATCCCGGATGCAATCTTTGCTATAATATTGGCTGTTGCAGGTGCAATTAAAAATAAATCGGATTTTTTCGCTATTGATACGTGCTCAATTTCCCAGTCAAAATCTATAGAAAACATATTGATATATACTTTATTCCTTGATAATGTCTGGATAGTAAGCGGCGTTATGAATTCCGATGCATTTTTTGTCATAACAGGGATAACTGATGCACCTGATTTAATCAACAGACGTATAATCTCGCATGACTTATATGCCGCAATTGAACCGCTAATTCCTATGATGATATTCTTATTTTTTAAATCAGTCATTTTTCATCCTCTCTTTAATAATGTTCTTTATTTCGTTAAACGCTTTCTCCAGCGAATCATTCACTACTATATAATCATAATACTTTCTATATTCCATTTCCATTTTTGCATTCTTTAACCGTTTTTTTATTTCCTGTTCGGAATCACGATGGCGTTTTCTCAATCTATCTTCAAGCACTTTCATTGAAGGTGGAATAACGAAAATCAACAACGACTCCGGATATATTTTTTTTACATTTAATGCACCTTTTACATCAATATTCAATACTACATCTTTGCCCTTCTTAAGGTTATTATCAAGTTTTTCTTTAAGTGTTCCGTAATAATATCCGTGTACTATGGCTGTTTCAATGAATTTCCTTGCTTTCCTTTTATTTAAAAACTCTTTTTTTGACAGAAAGTAATAGTCCCTGCCGTTTTTTTCATTTTTTGAAGGCGGCCGAGTTGTTGTCGATATGGAATATTTCAGACCTTTAATTCTTTTAAGTATAAGATTAACTATAGTAGTTTTACCTGCACCTGAAGGTGCTGAAATAACGATTGGTATACCCGGTTTCATTAATTATATTTTAGTTTTTTTATACTTGTTTGTCAACATAAGAAAAAGGGGCATTGTGGGATAGGATAGGTTAATGGAATCTTCCTCCTTTGGACGGCGGACACACTATCGCCCGCCACTAAACCTTTCTTGCCCGCCAACGTTTCAGTGGTGGGGGCGGGCAGGCACTATCACACTATCGCACTATTCTTTAGATAGGATTCGGAAAGACCGAGAAAAACAAAAAGAATAATATACACTGGGAATGCAAAAAATGAGTAAATTGTTAAAGTATGCAAGAAAAACGAGGTAATTCCAATGAATATTCCAAAAAGCATATTAAAATCACTTTCTTTAAAATCAATGTTTTTTAAAAAACCGCTTATACAAATATAAAAATAACGGATAAATATCAAGACATATATCGCTAACCCCAATAAACCTGTCTCAATAAAATGCTTGATAAAAATTCCGCTATTATACTTAGGAGTACTGCCCGCACCGATTCCAAAAACAGGGAACTCTTTCACTGTCTGCCAAGCTGCCATAAAATATGTTACGCTATTATTTACCAATACATCATCTCTACAGATATATTTTTTCAATGTACCGTATTTATCTATAGAAAAAAGCAATATGGCAAAAACCATGAGTGATATCCAGTAGCTGCCTCTTGATATTCTTTTAATTGTACTAAATTTTCTTTTCAGATAAATAACCTGTCCATATACCAATAAAAGCATAGATACCAGAAAAATAACCCATACGCTGCATATTTTTGTGACAATTAAATTGATACATATAACAAAACAGAATAGCATCAAAAAAACATGCTTTAATATTCCTCTTGTTTGTATCATCATAATAAAAATAATCGGAAACATTAATAAAAAAAAGCCTGAATAATTATTAATATTAAAATCAATAATAAAATTCGGCAACCACTTAAAAAAGTTGATACTCAAATATTGTGAAAAAGCAAAACATGTTATTACAGCGGCTGAAACAATAAAAGCATTTATTAGCGATGACCGTTCTTTTTCAGAAAATAAAAGAACTACATAGTAGATAAGCATCAATATCAAAAAAAACAATGCAGATTCAAACACCAATTTAACATTTCCGGAGTTTTTAACTGAAATAAGTATCGTAAATAAATATAGAAAAAGAGGAATTTTAAGGTAGGCGTTCTGCATCCATATTTTTTTCAAATATACTTTTAAAAATAACATAACAAACAGCAAAATACCTAAAATCCCGAATAAAACTTTGCTTATTATATGACCGTTATCGGGTAAAATAAAATATATTATCGGAACAAAAATAATAATACTTTGTATGCATACTAACACTATTTTACTAAAATTCATATTAGTCGCTTAAGAATTTTTTTGAGGCATCCGCTAATGCGTTTATTTTTTTATTGTTGCTCGCTTCAACATAAATTCTTATAACCGGCTCCGTGCCAGAAAGTCGCAATCCTACCCAAGAACCGTCTTCAAGTATAAATTTGTAGCCGTCAAGTTTATTTATATCCTTAACTTTGAGTGAAGCTATTTCCGAAGGTGGATTCTGCGCCAATTTAGATTTTACCTGTTCCATTTTTTCTTGCGGCATACGGAAATTAAGCCTTGTTGATAATATCACTCCTACTTCTTTGTAAATCTGCTTTAAAATCTCTTTAATCGGCTTTTTATTTATAGCCACCATTTCAGCTACCAGAAGACAAGCCAAAATCCCATCTTTTTCCGGTATATGACCCAATATGGTAAGTCCGCCTGATTCTTCACCGCCTATTATCATATCTTCCTTAAGCATCACGTCGCCTATATATTTAAAACCGACTGGTGTCTCCCTTACTTCAATACCATGTTTTTTTGCAACCGCATCAACCAAGTGCGTTGTCATAACAGAACGTGCAACAACACCCTTCCAATTCCTGGTTTTCACAAGATGATTAAGCAGAAGCGCTATCGTATCGTTAGGAGTAATAAAAGTACCATCTCTATCTATTATTCCGAATCTATCAGCGTCACCATCCGTTCCGAGCCCGAGATTATATTTTTCTTTTTTCAAAATTTTCAGTAATTCACCGAGGTTTTCCTTTGACGGTTCCGGTGGATGTCCGCCAAAAAGCACATCCCTGTAATTGTGCAAAACTTTCACTCTACATCCCGTATCTTCAAGAATCTTATCCAGATATCCGCGTCCTGTACCGTATAGAAGATCTATTATCATCTTCAGATTTGACTTTTTAATCGCTTTCAAGTCTACCAGTTGATGCAAACGTTTAATATAAAGATTTTCAGGTTCAATCTCTTCAATTAATCCTTTCTTTTTCCCTTCTGAAAAATCAATTTCTTTAATTTCCGTTTTCGATGATGCCTGTAACAATTCTTCGCACCTTTTTTCAATCGCTTTTGTTGTTTCGGGAAGTGCAGGTCCGCCCCATGAAGGCGAAAATTTTAATCCGTTGTATTCAGGTGGATTATGACTTGCAGTAAAATTTATGCCACCGTCCGTTTTCCTGCGAATTATTTCGTAAGATATAACGGGTGTCGGACAATCCCTTTTTGTAAGCAAAACCTTTATCCCATTTCCTGCAAGTACGGACGATGATAATTTTGAAAAATTTTCAGAATGAAAACGCGGATCATAACCAACAATTATTTTAGGATTATTTTTGTTATTCTGTTTTACATAATCCGCTATCGCCTGTGTTACAATTTTAACATTATCAAATGTAAAATCATCTGCTATTATCCCTCTCCAACCCGATGTACCAAACTTAATCATAACCTTATTCTCCCTATTAAATAATCGTTTACGGGATTTTTAACCCTATAAACTCTACGAACTCTAAAACTCTATAACCCTTTACTCCAATTCCCTTAATTTTATAAATTTAGTAATAACTTCTGAAGTCCCGTTAAGTAAAACAGAAATTATATAAACCAAAATAGCCAGTGCTATAGACACAAATACTGCAAAAAACGGATTTTTAAATAATAAAAAAATGAATATTATTATAACAAGCACTACTCCTGCAACAGCGGATAGCCATGAAATAAATTTAAATGCATTTGCAATCCTTTCAAGTGACCTATACGGCGTAATCTTAAGCTTTTCAACGGAAGCTGAAACCTGAAGCGCCTTGCCGCAGTTTTTACAATACCAAGCTTTTAACGAATTATGTGCGTTACAAAAATCACAAATTTTCTCGGTCTCATCACGTAATTGCTTTCGGTCAAAAATGTATATTTTCTCTACAAGCCCTAATACGAACCATAAATTCATTCCAACAACTGCACCGGCAATCGCTTCAACAAATCTTGCAGTAATCCAATTAGGACGACTAATGTCCAGCACCAAAGATACATACAAACCGGAACCCAAACCGCCGCCGATTGCTCCGCCTATAAAACCGGCTACCACCCCTACTATTACTTTATTAATATTCTTTTCTATAAGACCGCTTGTAGCACCGATAAAAAGCCCGGCAATAGACCAAGAAAAAGAATGCGATATTGAATATGCCATAGTATGTGCAGAAAAATAATCATATAGAGGTCTATTTATTAAACCGCCCAATATACCACCTATACAACCCAATATACCACCCAAGAATGCCTTATATGACGAATGCTCAATAATGCCGCCCACATTTCCTAAAAACGCTCCACCGATTGCTCCGCCTACAACCAAATGAACAATCATAGATGATGAAGAACCTATAGTACGGCTCAATGCAATAGAAAGTATCCATCCGATAATACCTGCAAACATACCGCCTAAAGCACGGCGCATAATCCAACTCAATGTACCGACGCTATCAAATAGTTTTTGTGTTTTAACGCTTACAACCAAACCGCACCGATTGCAATACTTATCGTTTTGTTCGGAAACATTACCGCAACTTGGGCAAATCATACTTTCCTCCAGATAATATTAAACATCTTTTTATGGATTTTTGAATTTGATGCTATAAGATTACCGCTATATAAATATTCTTCCGTACCTTTATAATCCGAGATTTTTCCCCCAGATTCCTTCAAAACAACCGCACCGGCAGCCACATCCCAAGGTTTTAATCCTTCTTCCCAAAAACCTTCAAAACGGCCTGAAGCCACGTAACACAAATCAATTGCAGCAGAACCAAACCGCCTTATACCTTCCGCATGATAAACAAATTTTTTGAAATTTCCTAATACCTTCTTCTCTTTTTTCTTATAATCGTATGGAAAACCGGTTACCAATAGTGAATGCTCAATATTATTTATATTAGAAACTTCTATTCTTTTATTATTAAGATAGGCGCCTTTATTTTTTATTGCAGAAAAAAATTCGCCGCTAATAGGATTATAAACAATTCCCAACAAACCTTCCTTGCCATTGTAGAGTGCAAGTGAAATTGAAAAAACAGGTAATCTATGTACAAAATTGACCGTTCCGTCTAGCGGGTCCAAAATCCACATCAATTCATTTTCATTGACTACTCCTAAGTCACAGCTTTCTTCACATAAAAAACCTATATTAGAAAAATTATCACTTAAAATCCTCTTAATATTGTTCTCGGATTTCTTATCTGCGGTCGTAACAGGATTTCTCTCACTTTTATAGTCAACCCTAAAATTACCATAAAAGTATTTTTTCAGTATTTCCCCTGAACTAAAAACAGCACTTTTTGCAACATTAAAATAGTTTGAAAGATTTTTCATATTTTTATATTCATTACATCGCCGTCTTTAACTACATATTCCTTGCCTTCAACACGGATAAGACCGTTTTCACGTAATGTTTTTTCGGAACCGTATTTTTCAAGTTCAGAAAAATTGAAAACTTCGGCTCTTATAAAGTTCTTTTCAAAATCGCTATGAATCTTGCCCGCAGCTTTCTGTGCAGAAGTTCCTTTTTTAATATTCCATGCCCTTATTTCGGTTCCGACTGTCGTATAAAATGTTATTAAATCAAGAATCTTATAGCCCGCTAAAATCAGTTTATCTAAATCCGATTTTACTTCCAATTCTTTCTTTTCCGCATCGGAAAGTTCCAAAATTTCGTTTTCAAGTTTGGCATTAATCGGAACTAATTCATATTTACTTTTTGGAATTTGAAAATTTATGTCTTTGACATTGACAATGTAAAATATCGGTATTGATGTCAGAAGCTGCAATTCGGATGACACCCGAAAGTTATATACGTTTCCTTTTTCAATTGAATCTTTTATTGTATAAAGAATTTCTAATTCCTCTTTTGCTTCCTTAATACCACATTTCGCTTTTGGGGATATAGAAGATATCCTGCGGACAACAACTTCCAAATCCGCTAAAAATAGTTCCAGTTTTATTGTTTCTATTTCATCTGAAGGATTACAGTTTTCCCTGAAACAACTTACCACTTGGACAAGAGCGTCCATTTCGCGTATATGAGAAAGAAATTTATTGCCGAGCCCTTCACCTTTTGACGCGCCCTTGACGAGACCTGCAATATCAACAAAACGTATAGTAGTAGGTGTCAGTTTTTCCGGTTTATAAATTTCTCCAAGTTTTTTAAGCCGTGTATCCGGAACCGAAACTATCCCTATGTTCGGTTCTATTGTTGTAAAAGGATAATCTGCAACAACGGCATTTGCATTTGTTAACGCATTAAAAAGTGTGGACTTCCCAACATTTGGAAGCCCGATAATTCCTATTTGCATATTTACTCCAGTACTCAGAATACAGGATACAGAATACAGCATAAAATCTAGTCAAAAATCTTAGAAAGATGAATCCTGTGTAATGTATTCTGTATACTATTTTATTTTACATCCCGGGCAGCAGGCTCCATGTTGACGCGCAATATCGCAGGAACCTGATTCACAGATATTATTATTTGCAGAGTTACTCACCGAAAAAGTTGAAAATGTTCTTGAAATACTTTCGCTTCCACATTTTTCGCATTTAATTTTCTCACTTTTATTAGTACTGTCAATCAATAAATCAAATTCGCATTTACAATTATTACATACATAGGAATATATCGGCATTTTTATCCACCAGCCTTTTTTAAATTTTCAACATATTTCTCAGCGGAATATGCGGCAACGGCACCGTCGCTGCTTGCAGTAATAACCTGTTTCAATAATTTCTTGCGGCAATCACCGCAAGCAAAAATACCTTTCTGGCTAGTTTTCATTTCTTCATCCGCGATTACATACCCCAATTCGTCCAGTGAAATAGTATTTTTTAACATTTCCGTATTTGGAACGTATCCGATGAATACAAAAACACCGTCGCAATCCATTTTCCTTTTTTCTTTAGTTAGTGTATTTTCTACTAAAATATTTTCCACTTTATCCTTTCCACCTATTTCTAAAACATTAGTATTTAATAAAAATTCAATCTTTTCGTTCGCAAATGCTTTTTCTTGCAATATTTTGCTCGCCCTCAATTCAGCCCGCCTATGTATAACCATGACCTTTTCACTGAATTTTGTAATAAATATCGCGTCGCCTATCGCTGTGTTCCCACCGCCGACAACAATTACATACTTGTTCCTGAACAAAGCGGCATCGCAAGTTGCACAATATGAAATACCAAAACCTTTCAATCTTTCCTCTCCAGGAATATTCAGCATTTTAGGTCTTCCGCCGGTTGCAATAATTATTGACAGTGTCTGATATGTATTTTCAGATGTTATTATTTTAAATCCCTTATCTAAATGCTCAATATCGGTTACTTCGCCAAATGCCTCTTCAATACCGAATTTTTTTGCCTGTGACTTAAGTTTTCCTAACAATTCCAAACCGTTAATACCCTCATGAAATCCGGGATAATTCTCTATCAAACTTGCCATTGCTATCTGACCGTGAATACCGTAATTGTCAATTAACAATGTTTTTAATTTGGCTCTTGCGGTATAAATTCCTGCAGACAAACCAGCCGGACCACCACCAACAATTATTACATCATACATAAAATTTCCAATACAAATTTAAATATGTTTCTTTTCCTTATCTAACTCTTTAAACTTAACGTTTATGTCCCTTTTTATATTTTTAAGCGTATCATCCAAATTCCTGTTTTCAAATAATACCTTATTCCAATTTTTTATAAAAATAGCTTTCATTTCGTTAAACTTCAGTAACCTGGGATTTATTGGTATGGTTGCTTTCTCAGCTACATCCAGGTAATACTTTAATCCCTGCGGTGGAGGTTTCATAAATACGTTATATGCAGAATTTTTATATGCGGGTATACCGTTTCTTCCTTTAGCAAAAATATTCATTCCTTTCGGACCGCAATAAAAACTGATAAATCTGAAAGCTTCTTCAGGATGTTTTGAATTTTTTGAAAGAACCAAACCTGCATCATCAAACGTATATTTGGTTTTACTTCTGGGCGGCTTGGGCATAGGTACGATGTCCCACTTAAAATTTCTAATATTGCTTATAGGCGCCAGCATCCATGCGGGTGCAGGTATCATTGCAATATTACCCGATAAAAAAGGCGCAACGCCTCCTTTACCGCTAAATGAACTCAGCTCGGTTTGGGTTGGACATGCTGTTTTGTTTAGTTTAATAAGAAATTCGAGAGTTTCCTTTGCTTCATGGCTGTCAATAACACATTTCTTATTATTAACATCAACGATGCTTCCTCCGTTCAATCCAATCCATTGATCTACATAAAGTAATAATGTCCCGAACCGCTTCCTCTTTTTATTATCTATTTTTTCATCTGTCAGTTCCTGGGCAACTTTAAGAAAATCATTCCATGTCCAATTTTCATTAGGATATTGAATGTTGTTTCTATTAAAAAAATTCTTATTGTACGCCAAACACATGGTCTTTACCTGGAGCGGAAATGCATATAATTTACCGTTATATGTATAATGATCAACTATACAGGAAAAATATTTGTTCATATCAATATTATACTTTTTCACAAAATCACTCATTTGATACAATGCGTCGCGTCTTATTAAGTCATCCAATCCCATCCACCACATAAAAACATCCGGTGCGGCACCAGCGGCAACTTCTGTAAGAATTTTCTCCGGTGTTATTCCCCATTCCATTTTAATCTTGATATCCGGATTTTCTTTTTCAAATGCTTTCACTATTTCTTTCATTATCTTTATTTGATCTACCACTACTTCCGCGTTAGAAAAACGAATAGTAACTTTTTTACCGTTATAATTTGATTTACTTGTGCATCCAAAAATAAAAAAACAACCAATCACAATAATAACTTTTTTTAACATTTACATTACCCCTAAAATACAAATAAACTATAGTGAAAATTATACACAAATTACCAAATATGTCAACACAAATAATAAAGGGGACAG
>DMMW01000066.1:22756-24461 GCA_003452965.1 Elusimicrobiota bacterium | reverse complement strand
GAACCATCGGCGGACAAGGAACCGTTGGCGGATAATTCTTTGCTTACAGCAAAGAATTAATGTCTGAAATGACGGGTGCCTGTAATAACCATTGAAATATTATTTTCGTTGCATGCTGCTATTGAATCAGCGTCTTTAAGAGAACCGCCGGGTTGTATAATCGCCCTAACGCCTATTTTTGCAGCTGCATCCGGAACATCCCTGAATGGGAAGAACGCGTCGCTTGCCATTACCAGAGGTAATTTTTCTACATCGGTAGACAATTTTACTTCCTGCATTTTTATATTTGCTATTTTCAACGCGTCTATACGTGACATTTGTCCCGCACCGATTCCTACTGTTTGAGTACCTCTCACGAGTGTTATCGTGTTAGATTTCACGCACTTTGCAACAGTATTGGCAAATTTTAACGAATCCATTTCCTGTTTTGTCGGTTCGGTTTTTGTTATTACCTTTAATGTTTCATATACTTTGTTGTCTTTTTCCTGAACCAGCATACCATTTGTAATACTGCGAAATTCAAGTGTTTTAGCAGCCGGGTCAATAAGTGGCTGAATTAATATCCTTAAATTGTTCTTTTTTGAAAAAATATCAAGGGCTTCTTTTGAATATTCCGGTGCTATTACGCATTCTGTAAACACTTTTATTACTTCTTCTGCGGTTTTGCCGTCAACTGTTTTATTAAATGCAACTATTCCTCCGAATGCCGATACAGGATCACAAAGTAATGCATTTTTATATGCGGTAAGTATATCTTTATCGGTTGCCGCTCCGCACGGATTATTGTGTTTTACTATAACACAAGCCGGGTCTTTAAATTCGCAGGCAAGGTTATAAGCGGAATCCAAATCCAGGTAATTGTTATAAGAAAGCTCTTTACCCTGCAGTTGTTTTGAATCTTCTGATTTTTGTTTATTGCTTCCGACTTTATATATGGATGCTTTCTGGTGCGGATTTTCACCGTATCTTGATTCCTGCAGTTTTTTAAGACCCACTGTTATTTTTTCTGGGAATTCTACTTTAGTAAAAAAGTTGGAAATCATTGAATCGTAATATGCGGTATGCCTAAACGCCTTTGCCGCCAATGATTCCCTGAATTCTATATTCATTTTATTGCTCTTGATTGCTTCTATTACATTGTCGTAATCGTCTGATTCGCAGACAACCAAAACACCTTCGTGATTCTTGGCAGCTGCACGCAATAAAGTAACACCGCCTATATCAATATTTTCTATTGATGCTTCTGCTTCAAAAGGATACAGGTTTACAACAACAAGGTCTATAGTATCAATTTTCAGTTTTTTTAATTCGTCAAGGTGCTTTTTTTCTCTCTTTGCAAGAATACCCGCGTGAATATGAGGATGCAGAGTCTTTACTCTTCCATCCAATACTTCAGGAAAACCTGTAATACTTTCAACGGCAACCGCTTTTATACCGGCATCTTTTAATGCCTTTAATGTACCGCCGGTTGAAATAATCTTAATGTCCATCCCCTCCAGCTTCTTTGCAAATTCAACAACACCCGTTTTGTCCGAAACACTTACTAATGCAGCTTTAATACTCATAATCGTCCCCTTTATTCACGGAGGTCGGACCCACTGGACCGACCGAGTAAATAACTCCGAAGCATATCCTTAAAATTTTGACGCGATGGCGGAAAAATTTTAGGATGTTTATGCAAGGAGTCAAAAATCGGAGGTCGGAC
>DMMW01000066.1:20093-22601 GCA_003452965.1 Elusimicrobiota bacterium | reverse complement strand
TAAATAACTCCGAAGCATATCCTTAAAATTTTGACGCGATAGCGGAAAAATTTTAGGATGTTTATGCAAGGAGTCAAAAATCTGAAGTCGCCCGCCTACGTCCTTACGGACTGCGGCAGGGCAGTGAACCACTGGACCGACTGACCTATTCGTCTTCTAATCTAAAAAATCAATTATTTCCTCTTTTTTTATGACCTTTTTTACTACTTCGTCAATAACATCATAACCAAAACCTTTTCTTGATAAAAACTGGAAAATTTTGTTTTTTGCTTTTATCGGTTCCAATTTGCTATATTTATTTATTTTACTTTTTATTGCATTTAAGGCAAGTTGAACTTCATTGACTGAAAATGAATCCAACGTTTCCAAAGCAAAATCTCTTTTTATGCCTTTGTGTATAAGTTCTCTTAAAATAAAATTCTTACTTTTATTTTGTCTTAGACGGTAATCCGCCCATTGTCCGGCAAATTTTTCATCATCCAATAATTTAGTACTTATAAGTTTTTCAACTACCTGTTCAATAACGGAACAGGCATAATTTCTTCCGAGTTTATCACGAATTTCTTTTTCCGAATAATCCCGTTTTTCAAATAGCCAAAAAACATATTTTAATGCTTTGTCGTAATTTATAGATTTTTCTTCTACTGCCATTTTTCTATTATCTTTTCGGCAAGTTCTATATGTGAACCCTGCCAGTATATTTTATTACACTTTGGACAATACGAAAAGTCATCATGTGTTTCAAATGTATATGGTGGAACTTTATCTTTTACTTTTTCTTTTTCAATTTTTTCTAGCGGAGTATTACATTTAATGCATCTGGTAAATATTTTCTTAGTATCAATTTCAATTTTTAAGTCGCTTTTTAACTGCTCTATCTGTTCAGCAAACTTCTCACTATTTATAAAAATAATTTTTAGCGGCTTTCTTTTGGAGATTCCTTTATCGCGTGTTAAAAGAATCCTTTGTTGCCTTACGCTTTCAAAAACAAGTTCTTTATCAGAACCTTCCGTAAAATATACGGTATCATAACCGAAAAGCCGAAGCCATTTTGCCAGTCGGCCCAGCATCTTATCAACAATAAACTTCATAAGCGGGATTAGATAATTTGTGAAGATAAAAAACCATCACAGGTCATTATTATTTAGATTTTCAAATCGATTATGTGGGATTTAGCGATGAGATTTAATCTGTGTCCGCCACTGATACTTTGGCGGGTAAATAATCGGTTTTCAAAATCTGTGTAATCAATGATTGTTAGATTTTTTAACAATCACATTATACTCTTTTTTTGGGAAGTTTCAAGAGCAGAAATATTTATCAGCCTAAAATGCATAGTAGTCAAAAATTACACATTTAGGCGACCCGCCAAAAGCTATCGCATTTAGGCGGGTTACTGATTATAATCTATTATTTTTTTGCGGTTGGCTTTTTTTTCGGATTGGAAGTGCTTGTTTTATTTTTTGTCCTCAGAATTCAAATAAGATAGGATTCTCATTTTTCATAGAAATATTAACAAAATAATCTAAAGCACCATAACTATGGTATAATTATACCATAACTATAGTTTATTATTTAATCTTTTAAATATATATTCTACAAAAGAAAAATATTCATCCACCTCTTTCTGAGTAATTTTTTCGTCGGAAGCATATAAATCTAAATTTCTGTCTTTTCTGATTTTATCACCAATTATTGCTATATTTTCATCCCCTAAAATATTACTTAGTGTTTCTATTATAATTTTATGATGTCCCGGCCTGCTTTTAACCCGATATCCTTCTTTTGCAATATAATACAAACCAATCTTGAGAAATGCCATATATACAAAGTGGAATCTTATTTCTAACTCTGAATTCTTTCTTGCTATATCCAAGCAATGCTTGCCTGATTTAAGATATTTACTTAACGTATATTCCGTATAGTTTTGTTTTTCAAAATAATTTTTATCAAATTTCATATAAGCCTAATTGTTTTATTTTCAAAAATAGTTTTTATTAACTGGTCCTTATTTTTCTTTTTTTTAATAAACTCTTCCGGAGACATATCAACTGTATTTATTTCACGTCCGATAATTTGTTGAATTTCACGAAGCTTTTTCTGTACTTTCAAAATATCATATTTGCCAATCAACAATAAATCTATATCACTATCAGCTTTAAGTTTGTTATTGGCATAAGATCCATAGATATACACTTCTTTAATATCATTAATCTGATTCAGAGTTTTTATAAGCAAATTTTCTATACCAGCCAAACTCATAAATATTGTTTTATATCCTTTATAAATAGATTTTTCTTTATCAACAAAAAAATATCGTTCCCTACCTATATACTCACTTGCTAAAACACCTAATTCCTCTAACTTCAAAAGAATACGGTAAACGTTTTTTGGTTCTTCGCTTATCTTCCTTGCCAATTCATTTATATATACTTTCTTATCTTCATTTAGAAGGAAATAATTAAGGCTTTTAACAACAATTTTAGATTTAAAATTTAACATAATTTA
>DMMW01000066.1:7293-19970 GCA_003452965.1 Elusimicrobiota bacterium | reverse complement strand
GATTACACAGATTTTTGAAAGATTACACTGATATTACCGTCGGGACTTAATCTGTGTAATCTACTTTTCAATCTGTAAAATCAGGGGATGCTGCCTGCCTGCCGAAGTTCCTTGGGAACGTAGGCATGGAGTTTTTCAGCAGACCCTAATTTAAAAATAGATACCAGTACCATACCATGTATATGGTAGCATTATACCATAAACATTATTTTTTGTCAAGTGTCGGTTTGACGGGTGTGTGTCAAGGGATTATTAAGCTGGGGTAATGTCGATTATTTTGTATAAGGTTTAAAATTGGAATTGTCTACTCGCCAAAAGCTATCGCATTTAGGCGGGTTACTGATTATAATCTATTATTTTTTTGCGGTTGGCTTTTTTTTCGGATTGGAAGTGCTTATTTTGAAGTAATTTTTCTTTTGCTCTTTTTGAGCGTTTGCGTTTTTGCCTACGGATTTTCTCTATTCTTTTTTGTTCTGCACTCTGCTTCCCTAATATTAATTGTTCAATCTTATCAGTTAAGATTCTACGAGCAATAAAACGGTTTAATAGCTGCGACCTTTCTTGCTGGCATTTAACTTCAATACCTGTCGGGATATGTTTTAGATATACGGCTGACGATGTTTTATTCAGGTATTGTCCACCTTTTCCGCCGGAACGTGCAAATTTCTCTATGATATCTCTTTCAAAAATACCAAGTTTCTGCATTTTTTCTTCAAGGGTTTTTTGTTTCTGCGCATTTACGCCAAGACTTATCATATATTTATAGGATTATTCTCAAGAATCATTATCCAATAATATCAAAATAATTATCCTGATTTATAACGGTAAATTTAGAACCTTTGTAAGTTTCAATAAAATCCTTTGGTGGTTTAACATTTTTTTCTTTCCATTTACACTCATATCCCCAAAGAAGTCCTCCCCTTTCTTCTACTAAGTCAATCTCTTTTAAATCATATGTTCTCCAAAAATATTTATTGCTTTGAATATTTTTATAGTGTAATTTCTTTACTCTTTCTGAAACACAGTAATTTTCCCATAATTTCCCTATATCATCTCTAATATTGATATTATTATAATTTGAAATAATAGTATTACGTATACCATTATCCCAAAAAAAGTAACGTGGTGTTTTTGTATATTCTTTTCTTAAGTTTCTGCTAAACCCATATAAAGAAAATAGAATAAACGATTTTTCAAGCAATTCAAGATATCTCATAACTGTTTTTTTATTCACGTTCAGATTTGATGCAAGTTCAGAATACGAAATATCGTTACCAATCTGAAACGCTATAAGTCGCAATAAATTAAAAATGAATAAAGAATTTTTAAGATTATCCAGTTGTAGTATATCTCTTAGCAAATAACCATCTCTTAGTGATTCTAGTAATTCTTTTTTTCTTCTTAATGATTTTTCCAATAAAACCTGCGGATACATTCCGTATATTAATCTGTCTTCCAGGGTTTCTTTATTTTTAAGATAATTCTGATAATTGTTTAATTCCAGCTGGGATATGGGATACAGATAAAAAAATCTATTTCTACCTACGAGAGGTTCGCCTATCTTATTTTTTAAGTCAAATGCAGAAGAACCGGTAACAAAAACTGAAATTTTTGGAATATTGTCAACTATAAGTTTCAGATTTAGTCCTATATTTGGTATTTTCTGAGCTTCATCTATAAAAAGATATTCATATCCTGTAACAAACTTTTCAAGAATACTTAATCTCTGGCTTGATAAAATATCTATTACATCTAAATTTTCACCATTTACTATAAGAATATTTTTATTTTTTAGTTTTTCTTTAACCAAATTCATCAATACGGTTTTTCCGGTTCTTCTTGCACCAAAAAGCCCGATAACCTTACCTGCTTTCAGAGATTTTAGTATCTGTATTTCTATATATCTGGGTATCATAGTATCCGTATTTTAATATATAAATATGTTTTTGTCAAGAAAAAAAGGCGTAGATAAACATAACTAGGGTCGGGTCTTTCATTTTGACATTTTATATATTAAGTTTACACTATAAGCTTTTATCTATTAATATTCCACAACTCATAACTTATTACCCAACTCTCCCTGATATAATGTTCATTATATCTGATTACATCCATCCTCCGTCCGCCTCTGATTCGGTGGCGGACTGCGGAGGACAGGCAGATTTTTAACATTGATTACTTGTCCGCCGATGTTTCCTTGTCCGCCGATGGTTCAGTGGCGGAAGTGGATGAAGTGGATGAAGTGGTGGAAGTGGCGGAAGTGGATGAAGTGGATGAAGTGGTGGAAGTGATGGACACAGATAACACGAAGTGTCATCCTGAGAGAAACGAAGGGTCAAAAATCGAGATGCTTCTGCCGATGAATCGGCATCAGCATGACAAAAATATAACCTTAAATCTCCGCAATCAATAGCGGGCTACCTTTATAACCTTTAAATTATTAATTTTTTAATTACTTCTTCGGATATTCGCTTTGGTTTAAAATCTGTGCCGACGCAGACAAGCGTTGTTTTGCCGGTTACTATTAAGCGTTTACTTTCCTTATCCTCAATTTTATATGAAAGTTCCAATCTTACACCTTTAACATCTACTAAAGACGTGTAAACTTTTATAATTTCACCGTATTTTGCAGGAGATTTATAATCCACTTCTGCATGACTCACAACAAATAAAAAACCTTCTTTAGCCAGGTCTTTTACACTCACGGCTTTTTCTGCCATCCACTCTGTTCTTGCCCGTTCAAAATAAGTCAGATAATTGGCATAATAAACAACACCGCCGCAATCAGTATCCTGATAATAGATTTTTATTTCCATACTTTCTCCTATTTTTCAAAAACCTTGAAAGATAGCGTAGCCAAGAAACCCAATAATGTTGATATTCCTGTCATTTCACCACCCTTATAATATGCCTCCGGTAACATCGTCTCAGATATCATTACAAGCATAGCTCCTGCAGACATACCTTCTAAGACAGAAAATGTAATTGGTTTAACACCGGTAAATAAAAGATTACTGAAAAAAGCGCCAAAACCAGTCAATATCATTATACTAGTCCACATCCAGAAAATCCTCTTAAAAGAATAATTTTGATGCTGCATTTCTATAGAACTAGATAACGATTCAGGGAAATTTGAAATAAAAAAACCTGCAACCAGAGAAGTGCTAATAGAAGCACTAACTAAACTGGAACCTATAATAAATGATTCAGGGAAAGCATCTAAAAAACACCCCATCCAAATAGATAAAGGTCTGTTTTTTTGAGATATTTCGAGTTCCAGGATATCCGCTTCTGTAGGTATAACCAATTTTGAGTCTATGTTCTTTATTGCTTTTGAAACCCACCGTTCCGCTTGATTAATATCAATTATTTGTTTTTTGTGCAAATCACTTATTCTGCTACTCACCAATTTTTTAGCTTCTTCTCTTAATTCTGGATATATCCTTAAAAGTTTATCAAAATACTCTTTTAGCACTATCCATACTTTTGTATCGGTAGTAGCTATTGCAGTAACGGAACGCGGTTCACCTGTAACAAGTGCCATTTCGCCTAAAACGGCACCTTCCGTAAGAATCGCAATTTTATTATAATTGTTTTTATCATCTACAACTTCCACTTCTCCATGTTCCACAATGAATAAACTATCGCCGGGATCGCCTTGTTTAATTAGTATACTTCCTTTTAAGTATGTTCTATGTGAAATATTGGGGACTAATTCCTGAATATCCTCCGGTGGTAATTGATTAAATATTTGTACTTGGCTCAGTTTTTCTAACATGCTTTTAAACTGTAGAACCTTCTGGTCTTTCAAATAATCTATTGTAGTAGCTTCTTTCCTGAGAAATCCTCCAAATTTATTAATTAAACGGTTAAAGGCAGCAAATAAAATACCTCCGATAATGCAACCTATCACTAATGAAAAAAAATTTTCTCTTTTAAGCGCATTTGAAACCAAATCAATAGTAATAACAGCCAGAACGGCACCTGCTCCAAACGCCATCATAAAAGCACCTATTTTCTGTTTAGGTTTCCATTGCTTAGCTACCAACGCACCTAATGGTAAAGCAGATGCACTAAGCATGCCGAAAATAAAAGAATAAAATGCAGATTTAAACATTTTCTAAAATCAATTCAAGGGATTACAACGATTAAAAGACAATCGCTATCTGTGTAATCGCCTTTAGAAATCTGTGTAATCACTTTTCATTTTCTCCATTTTTTTTATTTTATGCCAGTTTGTTATAATTTCTTTTACTGATTTTACTTTGGTTTTGCTGAATACATGCGGATGCCGCCTTTTCAATTTTTTTATTAAATAATCTATTACATCGTCAATTGTAAATTTATTTTCCTTTTTTGCAATCTGTGAGTGAAACATAACCTGTAATAGAATATCCCCTAATTCTTCTTTCATATTATGCACATCTTCATTTTTAACTGCATCAATAAATTCTTGGGTTTCTTCTTTGAGATATTTCAACAGACTTTTATGTGTCTGTTTTCTATCCCATTTGCAACCTTGCGGTGAGTTTAATTTATCAAATACTCTTACTAATTCATTAAATTTTTTCGACATTTTTCCTTTTATTTAAAAGTAGCTGCAGAGCGATAGCTCTGCTAATATTTGGCAAAGCTTACGCTTTGCTGCTACAGTGCAAAAAAATAAAAATTATTAACTATTCAGTGTCTTTTTATCATATCCAGAAACTCTTCTTCTCCGATGATTCTTATGCCTAGTCGCTTCGCCTCGTTGTATTTTGAGCCGGGATTCTCTCCAACAACGACAAAATCGGTTTTCTTGCTTACTGAAGAAGTAGCATTACCGCCAAGTTCCCTTACTTTTGTTTCCGCATCAGTTCTTGACAAACTTTTTAATTCACCGGTAAATACAAACGTTTTTCCTTCTAAAACCTGGGGCACTTTTTTTACTTCTTCTTTCATATTTACGCCGGCTATTTTGAGTTTTTCTATTAACTTTTTAGTTTCTGTTTGATTAAAAAACTTTACGATGGATTCCGCCATTATCGGACCTATTTCATATATTTTCTGTAAATCATCAACAGTCGCATTCATCAAATTATCAATTGTTAAAAATTTTTTTGCTAAAGTAATTGCCGCTTTTTCCCCAACATTCCTTATTCCTAATCCAAATAACAAATGACTTAATTGTCTGGTCTTACTTTTTTCTATAGCACCTATCAAATTCTGTGTTTTTTTATCTTTAAAAAGTTCTAATTTAAAAAAATCCTCTTTTTTTAAATAATATATATCAGCAAAGTCAGAAACCATTTTTTGGGATACTATTTGAGTAACTACTGATTCACCAAGCCCTTCTATATCCATACATTCACGACTGCCAAAGTGAATAAGCCCGCCTTCAAGTTGAGCAGGACATAACGGATTTACACATCGCCATGCAACCTCTTCTTCTTTTTCTTTAATTATAGGTTTATGACATACCGGACATTTTTCAGGCATTTCCAGTTTTTTTTCAATACCGGTCCTTTTGCTTTCTACGACTTTTACGACTTTTGGTATCACTTCACCGGCACGTTCTATTAAAACTGTATCTCCAATTTTTACACCCAGACGTTTAATTTCATCAAAATTATGCAGCGTCGCACTGGAAATTGTAACGCCTCCGCATTCAACAGGTTCAAGCTTGGCCACCGGCGTTAATATACCGGTCCTTCCGACTTGTATTACAATATCCTTTACCTTTGTTGTAGCTTGCTTGGCTGCAAATTTATATGCTATCGCCCATCTCGGCGATTTCATTGTAAATCCTAATTTTTTTTGTTGATCAAGCAAATTTACCTTAATAACCAGCCCATCTATCTCGTACAACATTTGCTCTCTTTCATCTTCCCATTCTTTACATTTATCCACAACATCATTTATTTTTTTGACAACATTTAAATTTTTCATAGTTGTCGGTAATCCATTCTTTTCACAAAACTTTAAAAACTCAATATGTGTCTTAAAATCCTTAATTCCCCCTATACTACCATATGAATGGACTATAAATTTTAGTTTTCTTTCACTTACTATTTCCGGATTTTTCTGACGTAAAGAACCTGCTGCTGCGTTTCTTGGATTTGCAAACGGCGGGGTAATCCTTTTATTCAACTCCTGAAAATCTTTCTTTTCTATATAGACTTCGCCTCTTACTTCAAAAAGCGGTATCTCTGAATGTAGCTTTAACGGGATAGATTTTATTGTCCTGATATTTAATGTAACATCTTCGCCATTTTCGCCATCTCCTCTTGTCGCTCCAAGTGATAAAATACCGTTTTTATATGTTAATGCGCAACTTACACCGTCAATCTTAGGTTCAATAACATATTCAAAACTCTCGCTTGGTATTATTTTTTCTAACCTTTTGTACCATTCAATTATTTCTTCCGAAGAATACGTATTATCTAAAGAAAGCATCGGTGTTGAATGTTTTACTGTCTTGAAATCCTTTATTACTTGCCCGGAAACTCTTTGTGTAGGAGAATCATCCGTTATTAATTCGGAATTCTTACTTTCGAGTTCCTCAAGTTCTTTCATTAGTTTATCATATTCACTATCAGAAACTTCGGGTTGGGCAACAACATAATAAAGATAATCATGATGTCTTATCTGTTGTTTTAGTTTATCAATTTTTTGCCTAATATCCATTATTATCCCACAGTTTTTTTATCTCTTAAATTTTTTATCTTATCTAATATACCATTTACAAATTTCCCGGAATTCTCAGTTGAAAATTCTTTAGCAAGTTCTATCGCCTCGTTTATAACCACGTTCGGCGGTGTAGCGGGAGTAAAAAGCAATTCATACGAAGCAAGTCTTAAAATAGCTTTATCAATAGATGCCATTCTATCAAGTTCCCAATTCTCGGCTATTTTTACCAAATATTCATCAATTTCTTTAAGATTACTGATTGTACCATCAATCAGCTCACTAACAAACGGAACAACTTCCTTATCATAGTCGTTATTGCTTAAAAGTGCTTTTTCCGCATCCTCTTTATTCATCTTACATACATCAGTAAGATACAATATTTGAATAGCACATTCTCTGGACTGCCGTCTTGACCCCATATTATTTAATACTCCTTAGAAAATGATTACAATGATTAACAGCTATATTATAGCATTTAAATTTGCCATTTCCATAGCCATAGTTGCCGCTTCTGCACCCTTATTACCGGATTTTGTTCCAGCTCTTTCAATAGCTTGTTCTAAATTATCCGTAGTAAGAACACCAAAAATTACTGGAATGCCCGTAGATAAACCCGTTGATGCTATCCCTTTTGTAACTTCAGATGCAATATAATCATAATGTGGTGTATCTCCTTTTATTACTGCACCGAGACAAATAACTGCATCATATTTTTTTGAAGATGCAAGTTTATTTGCAAAAAACGGTATTTCAAAAGACCCTGGTACCCACACAATATCTATATTCTTCTCATCAGCATCATGCCTTTTCAGCGAATCCACACATCCGCTTAGTAACTTAGATGTAATAAACTCGTTAAACCTTGACACTACTATAGCAAATTTTAAACCTTTTGCAACTATCTTCCCTTCAATAACTTTACCCATAAATCCTCCTTAAACTTCAAGTTAAAAGTTATAATTAAAAGTTAAAATTTCTCATTTTTATCTCCCAACCTTTTTCCTTTAACCTGCCTTTATTTTTACCTTTAACTTTTTACTTTTAACTTGCTTTTATAATAAATGGCCGAATTTTTCTTTCTTTGTTTTAAGATATTTTTCAGCAATTTTTGTTTTTGGTTCAACTTTAATAGGTATTCGCTTTGTAATTGTCAATCCGTAACCTTCAAGCCCAACAATTTTTTTTGGATTATTTGTTAAAAGATGTATATCCGATAATCCCAAATCGGAAAGTATTTGGGCACCTATTCCATAATCTCTTAAATCGGCTTTGAAACCAAGTTCTAAATTTGCCTCAACAGTATCATAGCCTTCATCCTGCAATTCATACGCCCTAATTTTATTTAAAAGCCCGATTCCTCTTCCCTCTTGATGCATATACAATAAAACTCCTAATCCGGTTTTACAAATAATCTGCATCGCTTTCTCAAGTTGGTCACCACAATCACATCTTAAAGAATGAAAAGTGTCACCTGTAAGACAAGAAGAATGGACTCTCACAATAACATTTTTTTTCCCTTTTACCTCACCCTTCACCAAAGCAACATGATTTTCCTTGGTAAGTTTATCCTGATATAAATGTAACACAAAATCACAATATTTTGTCGGAAATACTGTGGTTGCTATTTTTTCAACAAGTTTCTCAGTTTGCCGTCTGTATTCAATAATCTGCGCTATTGTAATTATCTTCAACTTATGTTTACCTGCAAATTTTTTAAGATTATGTAATCTCGCCATTGTACCATCTTCATTCATAATCTCGCAAATAACACCTGCAGGGTATAATCCCGATAATCTTGCCATATCAACACTTGCTTCCGTATGTCCGGCTCTTACCAAAACTCCGCCTTCTTTATATTTCAACGGAAAAATATGTCCGGGTTTAATAAAGTCTTCCGGTTTTGATTTCGGATTAATCATTTTTCTTATTGTAAAAGCTCTATCATATGCAGAAATGCCAGTTGTAATACCTTTTTTAGCATCTACGGATACCGTAAACGCCGCTTCTTTAATTTCAAGCCCGTTTCTTATCATTGGACCAATCTTTAAATCATTTAATCGTTTTCCTTCTACTGCAACACAAATAAGACCCCTGCCGTATTTTGCCATAAAATTTATCTTTGACGGTGTTATCTTTTCAGCTGCATAAACAATATCACCTTCATTCTCACGACACGGTTCATCTACAATAATTATCGCTTTACCCTTTCTATAATCAGCAATTGCATCTTTAATATTCGAAAATGTATTCATAAATAGCCTGCCTTTCTAAGTTTTTCCATTGTTATACCTCTTCTCTCAGTATTTTGAAAAACATATTTTGAAATAACATCCGTCTCTAAATTTACAGTATCCCCTGTTTTTTTGAAACTTAACGTTGTATTATTCAGGGTATGCGGAATCAATGAAACTTTAAATGAACCTACCTTTCTTTCTGTAACAGTTAAACTTATACCGTCGACTGCAATCGAGCCCTTCTCAACAATATATCTTGATAAATCTCCAGGATTAGAAAATTCCCAAACTTCAGAATTCGCTAATCTTTTAACCGATAAAATCTTCCCTATACCTTCAACATGCCCATTAACAAAATGCCCGCCAAATCTGCCGCCCGTTTTCAGCGCTCTTTCCAAATTTACTTTATTTTTAATCTTTAACTTTCCAAGATTTGTTTTTGAAAAAGTTTCTTCAGAAACATCAAAAGTAATCTGATGAGATTGTTTAAAAACCTTAATTTTGTCATTCTGATGCCGATTCATCGGCAGAAGAATCTCGTTATTAGATGATACCTGAGACCCTTCACTTTGTTCAGGGTGACACCAACGGTTTTTTTCAATTGTATCATGATACTTATTCTTTGACAACTTCTGGATTTTAACAGCAGTTAAACAAACGCCGTTGACAGAAACACTATCCCCGATATTAATATCAGATAGATTAGTGCTCGCAGTTACATTTTTTTTATCAACATTAACAATTGTCCCTAAATCTTCTATAATTCCTGTAAACATATTAACTCCAAATTCAAGGATTAGCGATTAGAGATGAGAGGTTCCCGCCACTAAGTCGTTGGCGGGTCCGCCATAGAATCAGTGGCGGAAGGGAACAATTTGAACTAATCCCTATACGCTTTCCTCTCCGCCAGCTGGCGGAACGCTATATGCTGACTCATATCCCCTATACGCTATACGCTAATCTCTGATGTTATAAGTAGCCTTCATATAACAAATCATTTTCTATTTTTCTGATAGAAACATTCTTAACTATCATAGCATCTTTAATATATTTTTCGCCATCAATAATCTTCGGACAAATAAAAAATACAATCTTATCAACCAGTCTTTTTCTAAAAAATTCTTGAGCAACTGTCTCCCCACCTTCAACTACAACTGACAAAATATTTAACTTAGCAAGTTCTATAAGAAGTTTTTTTAAATCCACAAAACCTTTTTTTGAAGGTAATTCTAATATTTTAATCCCCATATTTATTAACTTTGTCTTTTTATTTTTATCCGCATTTTTAGATGTAGCAATTACTGTTTCCGCTTCATTATTTAACACATTTGAATGTGAAGGTATTTCAAGATTAGCATCAAGTATAACTCTTACAGGATTCTTCCCCATTCCATGCGATGTTAAACTTGGGTTATCCACCAAGACAGTATTTGACCCTACAAGAATTGCGTCGGTTGCACTCCTTAATTTATAAACAATATTTCTTGAACTTTCTGAACTAATCCATTTAGAATCTTCGGCAATTGTTTTCGTTTTTCCATCCACAGAAAATGCCAATTTTAAAATAACAAACGGTATCTTTTTTGTAATAAATTTCATATATGTTTCATTTAATCTTTTTGCTTCTTTTTCCAAAATTCCAACTTCTACTTTTATACCCTTATTTCTTAATTGCTTAATACCCTTTCCGTAAACCAAAGAATTAGAATCTTTCATTGCAACTACGACTCTTTTAATACCAGCATCTATAATTTGTGGAACACAAGGCGGTGTCTTCTTATTATAATGGCAGCACGGCTCAAGATTAACATACATAGTCGCATCTTTTGGATTTTTGCATTTTTCAAGTGCATCAATTTCCGCATGCAAACCACCAAAAAACTTATGATAGCCGGTTGCAATTATCTTATTATTCTTTACAATAACACAACCAACCTGCGGGTTGGGGCTTACCTTCCCTTCGCCTTTTTTTGCAAGTTTTAGTGCAAGTTTCATATATTTAATATCATTATTATTCATATGTTGTTGTCATTGCCAGTCCCAAACCCGCATTGGGCTAGGCTATACCCTCAAACTAAAAAATAAAAGAACCCTAAAGATATTCTTCAGGGTTAAAATTTAATACTTACTACTCTATTATTCTCTTCTTCCATCCGGACTTTACCGTCGGTATCTGAATTTCACAGATTCGGTCCCATATTTTTTATGGGACTCGCGGACTTTCACCGCCGATTAGGAATTTCACCCAACCCCGAAGAGTATTATAGTAACGATTACACAGATTTTAAAAACCGATTACACAGATAAATCAAAATCTCATAATCAACTATTAGTGATATTATAACTATGTTTTGCAAAATGTCAAGAAAAAAAATCTTGATAATTCAGTAATAATTATATATAATTTTTATAGTAAAGGGAAATATCCCTGATTGTTTTGACGTCACTAAGAAATGAATTCTTTCAAAATCATATAATTCAGACATAGAAACAATAAGCAGTTTTGACGTCACTAAGAAATGAGTTCTTTCAAAATTTTACATATTCGTTTAATACATATGATATTGTTTTGACGTCACTAAGAAATGAGTTCTTTCAAAATCGAAATCAGTGTTCTCTGCGGTCCCTATTTGTTTTGACGTCACTAAGAAATGAGTCCTTTCAAAATAAAAGGTAGATAAAACAGATATAAGTTATAGTTTTGACGTCACTAAGAAATGAGTTCTTTCAAAATAGACCTGGATTCTATTGATTGCTGGGTGAAGTTTTGACGTCACTAAGAAATGAGTTCTTTCAAAATAGGAAACATTGTAATACTACTTGCAAGCCGTTTTGACGTCACTAAGAAATGAGTTCTTTCAAAATTAGATTATGAAATGTGTGATATATATGGAGGTTTTGACGTCACTAAGAAATGAGTTCTTTCAAAATCGGTGTCTAAATATCCGAGATTATTTGTTTGTTTTGACGTCACTAAGAAATGAGTTCTTTCAAAATTTAGCGACAATATGACTTATAGAATTAGCTGTTTTGACGTCACTAAGAAATGAGTTCTTTCAAAATGTTAGAAGTTATTATCAATACTGAACACAAGTTTTGACGTCACTAAGAAATGAGTTCTTTCAAAATAAAGAAAAATATTAAAAGCATTAGAAGATAGTTTTGACGTCACTAAGAAATGAGTTCTTTCAAAATTTATCTCCCTATCCTCTAATGCATAATTATAGTTTTGACGTCACTAAGAAATGAGTTCTTTCAAAATTGTCTAACGATTTTAACTGTGAAGATTATTGTTTTGACGTCACTAAGAAATGAGTTCTTTCAAAATCTATGTCAAAATCAATCACTTATTACAATTGTTTTGACGTCACTAAGAAATGAGTTCTTTCAAAATTTTTAATAATAGTTATTCTGCAAAAGAAATGTTTTGACGTCACTAAGAAATGAGTTCTTTCAAAATTATTTATAACACGTAATTGTATAAACACGAGTTTTGACGTCACTAAGAAATGAGTTCTTTCAAAATTATCTTTGACAATTAGTCCGCTTTCCTCTTGTTTTGACGTCACTAAGAAATGAGTTCTTTCAAAATAAGCGACGAGAGATGCGACGGATGTAGCGAGTTTTGACGTCACTAAGAAATGAGTTCTTTCAAAATTCACCAATTCAAGATTAAGGATAGCAAATAGTTTTGACGTCACTAAGAAATGAGTTCTTTCAAAATATATTTTATTGGCTGCTTGTGTATCACTAAGTTTTGACGTCACTAAGAAA
>DMMW01000066.1:6497-7032 GCA_003452965.1 Elusimicrobiota bacterium | reverse complement strand
AGAAATGAGTTCTTTCAAAATTTGAAATTTACAATCTGAACGGTGTCAAGAGTTTTGACGTCACTAAGAAATGAGTTCTTTCAAAATATATCGGAATTGAACTAAACCCGGAATATAGTTTTGACGTCACTAAGAAATGAGTTCTTTCAAAATTCTATATTAAATAATACTACGGGTTATGCTCGTTTTGACGTCACTAAGAAATGAGTTCTTTCAAAATATCAATTCTTTTTTGTCTTTGTCATACTCCGTTTTGACGTCACTAAGAAATGAGTTCTTTCAAAATATATAGGTGAAATAAAAGCATACAGAAACAGTTTTGACGTCACTAAGAAATGAGTTCTTTCAAAATGGTTCAGATAACATTAAATCGCCCGATTTCGTTTTGACGTCACTAAGAAATGAGTTCTTTCAAAATATATTTAAGATTTATAAAAGGGGGCGTATAGTTTTGACGTCACTAAGAAATGAGTTCTTTCAAAATAATAATTAAAAACCTATGCAAACAAATGGAGTTTTGACGTCACTAAGAAAT
>DMMW01000066.1:0-6398 GCA_003452965.1 Elusimicrobiota bacterium | reverse complement strand
GAAATGAGTTCTTTCAAAATAGGTCTTATTTTTAAAATTCAAAGAATGAACTTGATTTAATTCATTTTTTAAGTAAAATAAAAGCAATAAACTCATTTTAGTGACGTCTTAATTTAAAAAGGAAATATCGGACCTCTGCATGTCACGTCAGACTATTTCCTTTTATTTTTACCAAAACTGAAGTTGTTCAGATGGATTAGTAAAATTTTTAATACTTCTATGACTTTTTTTTCGAGTACTATGCAAGAATATGCTTTCTCCCCACTGAGCATCTGTAATAAAAATACATTGAATATTTCCGGTATCAGGACCTATCAATTCAAGTCTTTTAATAAAAGATTCTTTTTTGTCTAATGTTACGGCACATTTTGCATAAACTGAATATTGAAGCATTAAATACCCTTCATCAAGCAAATCATTTCTAAAACCGGTTGCGAGCCGTCTTTCCCTTTTGGTTGTTACGGGAAGATCAAACAATACTATAAGCCAGCCCATAAAATATTTACTATTATTTTTTTTCAATTTCAATATCTGACAAACATGGTGTGTGAAGAGTATTTAAATTACCCGTATAAAAACAGTTAGCTATGCTGTTAACATATCTGTCTATTTCATATACCATTTTAATATTTTTTTTATCTTCTGTTTTAAATTTAATTTCTGTTATTTCTTTCCCGACAAATTTAATCCATTCTTCAATCTTTTTTTTAGAATTATTCAAATGAAATTTAATAAGTAAATAATCGCAAATCGGCCTTAAAGGTTCTATTAAATCGTATAACAACGGATCGCTCTTAAACCTGTATTTATGATGTATACCTAATTGAGCGTTTAGACCATGAGCCACAATGCTTCTGTGTAAAATTGCACCTATTACAGCATATGTATAATTTAGCATTTGATTGATAGGATCAATAGCACCCCTTCTTTCTCTTGTTTTCGGCGGCTTTTTAAAGCAAGAAAAATATATATTCCAGTAATGTTTAGCAGCATTAGATTCATTTAATATATTTTGGTTAAGCATTTCACATAATTTATGTTCTTTTTTTAAAGTATCTAGCAGAATTGCCTGATTTTTTATTTTTGATTTTAATATCTCTTTCCAAAGAATATCTGAAAAAGAATTTTGTAGTTTTATTTGCCTTTCAAATATTTCAGGATGAACTATTTGATTTAATCTTATTGTTTTTCCTATCGGCTGGTATTTATCATTACAGTGAAGTATTACTGTATTATTTTCCAACAAGTCCGACAAACATCCGGCAGTAAATAATACACCTCTTGCGGCAACTATTACGGCAAGTATATCGTCTTTTGGAAGCCGTTTTTCACCATCTGGTGAGGAGCATACAAGACACCCCCTATCAATACTAAGTTTGCTTGAATGGGTAAGTATATGAATTATATGATAGGCCACATTTCTCCGATATTCATCAACTCATTAAGACTCGCATCTATTTTTTCTCCCTGAGATTCAAGCACACCCCAATTACCATTTTGTATAGTAGCCAAAATATAAATGCCTTTCTTAATTTTACCATTTGCACAATCGTTTTTTATTTCAACTGATTGACGTGAGTGAAATTTGACAACTTTTTTAAATTCTTGTTCTGCTTTTTTAATTCGTTCGTACAGCGAATCCCATGCATAAACAGGATGAACTTCCCACTCATCTTTTTCATTGAGGCATATCAGTTGGGCAGTATATGACCATTTTTGCCCGGTTTTTGTTTCATAATATTGTTTACTGTTGGGACGAATTTCTTTATAATTCGGCGGCAACGGTTGTTTTTCTTTAAATCCTTTCACTCCTGGGTTTCCTATAACAGATATACGATGAGGACAAGTTCCATTTACCTTATAGTTTTTTATAAAATCATTCCATTGTTCTTCTGTAGGTTTTTCTTCCAGTTTTTTCTTAAAATCGGTTCTTATATCATTACTGAATATATGATTTACTTTTTTTAATATTTTATTTCTCAATTTTTCCATATCTTCTATATCAGATTTCTTTTCAGATTTTTTTACATAGTAATCCTCAATTCTTGTTCCTTCATTTTGCCGGGTTATTGCGTAAGTATACCATAACCCATCCTCTTTTTTTACTTCTCTCTTTCCATAAAGAACCTCGGCAAGCTGGGCTTTAGAAAACTTAATCTGTTTTGGATAAACATGAGCAACTTCTTTTTCGCAGAAATCCCGGGTAAGCCATGACGGATAAATATCATCATATTTTCCTTTCCTATTTTTATCCACTCTAATTTCAGGTACAGCCGAAAGCACTAGAGCATCAAGCGCATGATGGCGTGGGTTAGAGCGGTTCTTTTTTTCTATTTCACCGTTTCTTAAAGCTTTTTCAAATTCTTCATCAGTCATTCCGGAATGCAGTAACCTATCAAGTTTAAATCTACTTCTTATTCGGGCGGTCTGTCCGCCGGTTGCAATAACAATATTTCTATTATCGTCTTTAGTTTGCATACCCCAGCCAAATGTAAGAGCTGTGACTTTTTGGGCAAGTTTGGAAATATATGCGGTCTGTGATAGCTGCGTATATTTATCTATTAAAAGCTTATATTGCTCTTCAGAAGATGCCATAAAAAGTAATTTCTTTTTTGAACCCATTTTTTTGTTTACTTTCAACTTTTCACTAATATTATCCCAAATATCTCCTTTACCAAGCCATTCATACGGTGTTTTATCGCCTTTCGCAGAATTATTTTTATTGGTTGTAAGTATAATATTATAAAAAGCATCGGATCCACCTCTTGAACGCGGAATAACATGATCTATTTCATATTCTCCAAGATGTGAAAGTTTAATATTTTGCATCGAATAAAAATCTATTCCGTCCTGTTGTCTAAATAACATCATTTTACGAATCATCTCACCTGATGGTTTTGAAAAACCTGCTTTTTCCAGTTCTTCTACTACAATTTTTCTCTCTTTAGTTTGTTCTTTTATAAACTTATAGTAATCTTCTTTTGCCTGTTTTCCCATAAACTCATCTCGGGCAAACTCAAGAACAACTTTCTCCGGTATACCATATCCAGGATTTTTCTTCTCTGGTTCACCAAAAGCAAGTTTATTAAGTTCTTTTTTAAACCATTTTAACCGGTGACTAACGATAGGATTATTTATTTCATTTAATGTTTTTTCAATCTCAATCTTGCGTTCATCTGCAGACATTTCGCGAAGCTCATAACGATTATCTGAAATATAAAAGTTTTCCCATTTTTCTGAAGTACCCTTTTTAATCAGAAAATCAAAATCACTTTGTATCCGTCCTTTTTTTGAATTTTGTTCCGGATTTTCTATTTTATTTTTAGCAACGCATTCTTCATATACTTGCTTAGGAGTTTTTCCGGATAAAATAACTTCCCTTATAACTTCTAATGCAGGACGGCAATACCGCGATCTACCACCTGCATTTGGCATTGGAATTAAACTATGTGCCGGATGAATTTCACCATTAAGTTTTTCTATTACCCATTTTCTCAATAAGCTTTTTGGAATAACTTCCTTTTTTCTATTTTTTACTTTGTCTTTTTCATTTTTTTCAAATTTTAGTCTGTCCTTAAATTTATTAAATAGTTCTTTTATTTGTTCAGCAGTAAGCATTTCATCAGGCTTATTCTTAGAATGATATCGCATATTTTTAAGCATCATTAAAAACATTACTTCCTGATTGAGCATGTCATCTGCACGACAAACATTGAAATGTGACATACAACAACACTTATTTAACATTCTATTATCAAACCGTGGTATTTTTTGACCTAAAAGTCCCTGCCAATCCCATTCCTTCCCACGATACTTGGAAAACTCCATTTTCTTCATCGAAGCATATTGTACTTCTCCGGGACCATAAACTATATAATTTTCTTTCCCTGCCAATTTTGGAAATAGTTTTGCCGCTTGAGAAAGTAAATGTTTTAACTCTTCTTCAACTTTTGAACGTGGAAACACCAAATGATACTTTGAATGATTTTTATTTCTTGCCGGCGCTGGATTGGTTTCGTTATTTCGTTTGCGATACAGATTATTTGAATCTTCTGGCGACCAAATTCCCATTCTATGTGCATCAACATAACATGGTAACCAATATTTCTCTTCAAATTTATTATCCTTACAGTATTTTATATATTCATTTACATTTTTCTTGTTTTCTGCACTATCATCATCATTTTTCCAATGATTTTTTTCATCATATCCACGATGCTGGATTGCAGACCATACTGCTTTGTAAATCTGCCAGCCATCAAGTTTTTTTCCTTGCAGTAATGCTATTCTTAAAAGACATGATGTATATATAGTATTATCACCATCTTTTGGAAATTCTCTTAATAATCTTTCATCGGGTTTTATATTAGGATTTTCTTTGGTTGGTTGTCTTGATTCAAGAACTTCAATGCCTGCTTCTTTTGCTTGTTTTCGCCACCAATCTTCTCTTGCTTTATGTGCCTCTCTTGTTCTGATTTGATGCCGTTTTTTGGTAGCATCTTTTGTAGATGCATATTCGGCAGGAATTAACAAACTTTCAAGATGTTTTATTTCGCTGCCTTGTCTGACACATTCGCCAATACTTCCCGTGCCAATATCAAATGAAAAAATTAAATCATTATCAGACATAGAACCTCCATTTTTTTATTAGGGACGGCTACATATCTCAGAAAATATTGGATAGACAAAAATAGGGTGAAAATTAAAACCAAAATTATTTTTTTCATATATTCCCCCCGTTATCTCTTTCCGTTCTGTCAAAAATTTTGACTTTTTTGTTTTTTATTTCTCTACAACTTCCCAATGCCCGCTTTTGTCAGGTCCAATGCGTTTTATTGTATTTTTCTTTTTTAATTTAGTGAGATTCCAAATAACTCCCTGGTTAGAAAGTTTTGTTTCTTTTGAAAGTTCTTGTATAGTAATCATAGGATTCTCTTTGATTAATCTAATTATTTTCTCCACAGTTTTCTCTATAGTTTTCTGGGTGGCATCTTGGGGAGTTACGATATTCTTTCTTTTGAATACTGTGATGAATAAATAATAACCTATAACAGATAACAGATAACAGATAACAGATAACAGATAACAGATAACTTCAAAACTGTTCTGATTGGTCTTAACACCCCATACATTTTTATATTCAATTTCTTTTGCCGGCAAAACCACATTCTGGATAAAATCAATTTCAACTTTCAGAGAATTTGCTAGTCCGAGCGGGCCGGTATATTTTAATCTCTCAATTTTTATTGTCGCTTTTGAAACATAATCTTTTTTTACTTCCAGAAAATCCTGAGATTCAAGAACCGCTTTTACTTAATCTATAGTAATTGATTGATACAGGGAAGTAAAATCAAGGTCTTCTGAAAACCGCGACTGCGGAATATAGCAATGATAGTATCGCTGTGCCGCCTTTAAAAACAATTTTGCTTCTTATTGGTGACTCATAAATAATTTTTGAAACAATAGCCAGAAAATAGTCCTTCTCGGCTTCTGCAAGACCGTATTTTAAGGACACTTTATTTTTAACTTCTAATTCCCTTCTGTTCAAAAGTTCAAGCTTCATTTAAAAGATTTATGATAGTAAAGCCGCCATTTGGCATTAAATTTTTTACTGTCGTTAGACATATAACTGCAGTTTTTTTTATTTTTGATTTTATTATGAATTTTTGAGGAATCCAGGGTAAGTTTATCCATTATAAAACCGAGAATTCTTTGAACGGTAATACTCTGTTTATTACTGAATTCAACCAATTTATCAAGGTTAATGTCTTTATGATAATCCTGTAGTTTCTCAAGAACCAAATCAATATAATAAACATTCCTTCCGAAATTAAGTAAATCCAGCAATGCTTTTTCAGGAGACGCTATCTTTACCACATGGTTTTCTATTCGTTCCTCCTGCCAACCGTAATAATTATCTTTTTTTACTTTTATGAATTTAAACTCGTTATTCTGTATTTTTTTTATAGGATATCTTTTTAATGATACGGATACAATTGTTTTTAAAAGCTGGTCAAACATCCCGTGATGCTGTAATGCCGATTCGCATGAGATATAGGATTCTTTAACCAGGATTTGCGCAATCTTAAAATAATGGACAGATATAACACCGCGGGATTCTAAACCTGCTACAAAATATAATCCCTTTTTTATCCGCACTAACCACCCGTTTTTTGATAATTTATTAACCAAATTTCTTGTACTCTGTCGGGTAATTTTGCTTTTTAAGATTGAATAGATTTGCACAAAATTGACTATCGTGCCGTGCTTTATGATAATCTGTTCAATCAAATTTAGTTCTTTTTCAGATAGTATTGTCCTTTTTGTGTTCATATAATACCCTATTATAGATTATTATCTATACTTTATTTATACAATATAACTTATTATATGTCAAG
>DMMW01000040.1:45577-49838 GCA_003452965.1 Elusimicrobiota bacterium | reverse complement strand
AATTGCATTAAATATGTGTATTATAAGATTAAATAAATGATAGCCAAATGGATTTAATTTACCAAAATAGTAATTCAATGTAAATGTGAGGTATACTAATGGCCTTGATGGATCATTTCTTTCAAATACTTTATTATTTTCACTATATTTATAAATAAGCTTTGTCTTGAGATTACTTAGTTGTTGTATATCAGGATTATTTACTATTTTTGCCATGTCATCAAATATAAAGGGTGCTTTTAGGGAATTATGATATACAATTATCGTTGCAATTACAACTAAACCAATAGCAAACCCCATTAGAGAATTTGGTTTTCGAATAGTATTACGCAACGGTGGCATTGAACCATCGTTTACTTCACGAGATTTACCACCAATTTTGTCGTTGGTTTTCTCTAACGGGGTAAACCAATTACTTTTTAATAGTTTTTTCATACTGTTAATTATACTAAAACCCTGTTGTATTTCAATATTGTTATAATTTATTACACCGACACTATTCATTTCAGTTAGTCGCCACTGGAATTGCCTATAGCATCCTTCTCTTTATAGGATGTCTTAAAAAATAATTTTATTATGAGATATTTTTTAATGTTCAACCTGATAGACATTGAAGTCATTTGAGTCACTGACGAAGAATCTCAAACGACAAAGATTTACAACTACAATAAGCAAGGGAACCTTGCTACTACTGAGATAGTTAAAGCCAACCAAGGTTGGCACAATGGAAAAGACGCTCATCAAGATGAGCAACTACATCTTGCAAGGGAACCTTGCTACTACTGAGATAGTTAAAGCCAACCAAGGTTGGCACAATGGAAAAGACGCTCATCAAGATGAGCAACTACATCTTGCAAGGAGGACCTCGCTACTACTGTGGTAGTTAAAGCCAACCAAGGTTGGCACAATGGAAAAGACGCTCATCCCTCCATTGTGACTTTGGCGGGCAGGCAAGATGAGCTACTACATCTTGCGAGGAAACCTCGCGACTACTGTGGTAGCTGAAGCCAATCAAGATTGGCAACTACAGAACGGATGCCACAGCCAATACGGGACCATACCAATCCTGCATTGTGGAAAGGATTCTCCCGCCATTCATCCACTGAAGCATCGGTGGGCAAGTGAACCATCGGAGGGTAATTTTTCATCTTCGCCTAAAAATTAAAAAAACAGTGTCAAAAATATGACACTGCTAGTTTACTACGGAAATAATAACACCTATATTTAAATTACCTCCCCGCCCGTCATTCTATTTTCGAAGTTATACACACAAATGTATAATGAATCTCCCTGCGGCAAGCCGCAGGGTTTTCTGCGAAAAAGTATAAATGTCTCATAGAAATATTATGTTTGTTTTCGTTCTTCTATTTTTTTGTGGATTGTGTCTAATGCGGTAGGATTGTTTTTAAAGACTTCGTCAAGCACTTCCTTGTCTAAAATAAGAATCTCACAATTACTTTCCGCTACTACTGTAGCAGAGGCAGGAACCGGATGAATTAATGAAACTTCGCCAAAATAATGATTTCCATCTAATTCGGTAACTTTTTCTTTTTTACCTTCTTTGGAAATAAAAATTCCCACCTTGCCAGTTTTAATGATAAAAAGGCGGTTTGAAAATTCACCTTTAAAAAGTATTGTTTTGTTTTTGCTGTAAGTTTTCTTTTTGATTTTGTAGATAAGGTTGGTTATTTCTTGTTCCGTAAGCTGAGACAAAAAATCGGTTTTTTTTAAGAACACTTTAGCCCATTGAATATCAATTATGTCCAGTTCTAATTCCATAATAAAGAATGATTACACTGATTTTGAAAAACGATTACACAGATGATGGTCAACTAATACAGCATATTACTAGGCTTGCTCGTACACCATTTTCTAACGGGGTTCACCCCGTACGAAAATGTAGATAAAATAGGACTTATGCTTTTTCGTTGCAGAGCGATAGAATCTTTTCCCAGTTTTTATCTACTTCTTCTTGCAATTGTTTTATAATATCTTCATTGCCTACCGAAAATAGATGTTTAAATCTGCCTTGTGTCTTAAGCCATTCGGTAATCGGTTTCTTTTCTTTAGGTTTATAGTTTAGTTTGTAAATACCATTTGTTACTTCATATATAGGCCAAATACATGTGTCTGCAGCAAGACGGCCCATCCGAACGGTATCTTCCGGCGGATATATCCAACCCAGCCGACATGGTTGCATTATATTCATAAATGAAGGTCCGTTTACCGATAATGCTTTTTGCACTTTGGAAATTAAATCATTTTGAAAACTTAACGTGGTTTGAGCAACATACGGAATGTTGTGGGCAACCATAATCGCCGATAAATCTTTTCGCATCTGCATTTTGCCTGTGGATTTTTTACCGGATGGTGCTGTTGTAGTGCTTGCCCCCTTAGGGGTTGCAGACGAACGCTGAACACCGGTATTCATATACGCTTCATTATTATAACATATATAAAGAATCCTATGCCCTCTTTCCATTGCACCTGATAATGCCTGCAGTCCTATATCATATGTACCGCCGTCTCCACCAAATGCAATAAAGTTTATGTCTTCTTTTACCTTCCCCTTCTTTTTAAGAGCGTTATATGCCGTTTCAATACCTGAAATGGATGCAGCTGCATTTTCAAATGCTGAATGAAACCATGGTACTCGCCATGCAGTATATGGAAATATCGTGCTTGCAACTTCTAAGCATCCTGTTGCATTTGCTACAACAACCGGTTTCTCACATGCTATCATTACCTGTCTTGCTATAATACCGGCACCACAACCCGCACATAATCTGTGCCCGCCTGTAAACAATTCTTCTTTTTTTGAAAGTTCTTTTAAACTAGCCATAATTTAACTCCTCATCTACTGTATCCACAGGCGGGGAGACCCCGCCACTACTTAATCTTGCCTTCTATAGCCGACCAAGGTCGGCAACTACAATACTTCTCAGATGATTAACCCGCCACTACTGTATCCTGCCTGCCCGCCTACTCCGCCGGTTGGCGGATTAGTGGCGGGTATCCTGTAATTATTCTCTGACGCCTATGTATCCTATCAATCTCTCAACTTTTTTTGTTTTAGAAATACCTACCAATTCCTCAAAAACTTTAGTTATATCTGCTATGCCTATGTCCCTACCACCTAAACCATAAATATAATTATTAACTGGAATCTGAATATTTGATGAATACAAGGCGGACGTTATTTCTGTAAACACCGGTCCGGCATATGCCGAATAAGTATCGGAACGGTCAAGTACTGATATCGCCTTTACTTTCGAAAGCTCTGACGCTATCTCCTTATACGGAAATGGTCTAAAAACCCTTGGTTTTAAAAGACCAGCTTTAATTCCTTTAGCCCTTAATTCATCCACAACAACCTTTGTTGTTCCTGCTGCCGAACCAAGACATACTATTGCAATATCGGCATCATCCAATTTATATTTTTCAAAAAAACCGTATTCGCGCCCGAAACTTTTGTTGAATTCAGCAGCCACATCCATGATTATTTTTTTTGAATTTTTCATTGCTTCGGCTTCCTGCATCTTATGTTCAAAATAATAATCCTGCAAGTCAATAGCTCCTAAAGTATATGGTTTCTTAATATCCAATAAAAACCTTTCCGGTTTATATTCACCGATAAATCTTTTTACGTCCGAATCGGGAATCATATCTATTACTTCCAAACAATGACTAATAATAAATCCATCAGTAGTAACCATAACGGGAAGTTTTGCCCTTTCTGAAATTAAAATTGCTTGTATCATACTATCATATGCTTCCTGAGAATTTTCGGAGAATATTTGTATCCAGCCGGAATCGCGTGCTCCCATTGTATCAGAATGATCACCATGAATATTTATCGGTGCAGAAAGTGCACGATTTACCTCGCCAATTACTATTGGGAGCCGTAACCCGGCGGCGATATAAAGCATTTCATACATTAATGCCAAACCCTGTGAAGATGTTGATGTCATAACCCTTGCACCGGCAGCAGATGCTCCTATACAGGCAGACATTGCAGAATGTTCGGATTCAACTGCTACATATTCCGTATCAACAAGCCCGTCAGCCACAAATTGCGAAAAAATCATAACAATTTCTGTTGCAGGAGTAATCGGATATGCAGCAACAACATCCGGATTTATTTGCCGCATTGCTTCAGCCATCGCTTCGTTACCAGTTTTTGCTACTTTCATAAAAATTACCTCATATTTTTACATATATCGCATAGATTAAGAATACAAATTATACAGATGACACGAAG
>DMMW01000040.1:27576-45445 GCA_003452965.1 Elusimicrobiota bacterium | reverse complement strand
ACGAAGGGTCCCATAATATAGACACTTTACCCTTGTTTTAAATCCGCGTAATCGATTTTGAAAATCTGTGTAATCATTTTTACTTTTTTTCTTCTTCCATCGTTATTGCCGTTGCTTTTGGCGGACATTCCCTTGCACATATCCCACAACCTTTGCAATAATCGTAATTAATACCGACTACTTTTCCGTCTTTTACTATAATCGCGGTATCTGGACAATTTATCCAACAGATAAAACATTGAATACATTTTTCAGGATGATAAACCGCTCTTTTATTTCTCCAATCTCCGGTTTTAAATTTCCTAGCTGTTCCTTCTTCCAAAATATCGCCTTCCGGCAATTCCTTCCAACCTAATTTTTTTTCCATGTTTATACCCACTTTTTAATGAAGTGTTCTAATATCGCTGACCCCTACACTAAACCGTAGTCGGGCAAGCAAGGTCAGCAACTACAATGAACTATGAACTAGAAACTACAAACTTTATTTATCCGCTGATTTCGTCATATGCCCGTTTTATTGATTTTATATTGCCGTCAATGATTTCGGGTTTATGCAAGAATTTCTTCTGAAGTTTCTTTGTAGTATCTTCTAATACGCCATTTATATCAAGAAATTTTGTTACTTTTACAAGCGCTCCCATCATCGGTGTATTCGGTATTTCTTTTCCGAAACATTCTTTTGCTATTTTTGATGCGTTAATAGCGAAGACTTTACCGTTAAAATTTAGCTCTTTTTTCATTTCAGCTGCAGTTTTTTCCGTATTCACTATTATTGCACCCGTATCCGCAAGTCCTGCAATTACATCTACAGTTTTAATAAGTGTCGGATCAAGTACAACAACAAAATCCGGATTTGTAATGCCGCAATGAAGCGTTATAGGTTTATCCGACAACCGATTAAAGGCTTGTACCGGAGCACCCATCCTTTCCGGACCATATTCTGGAAAGCCCTGAATATATTTTCCGGTTGCTAATGCTGCTTCGGCAAAAAGAAGTGCAGCTGTTTTAGCGCCTTGGCCACCTCTGCCGTGCCACCTTATTTCAATAATATCTTTCATTAGTCACTCCGATTATAATAAAAACAAAATAGAACCGTGTATTATTCTACTTTTATAGCTTCAACTGGACAATCAACTACAGCTTGTTTTGTACATTCTTCTGCATTTGCAGGAACCGGAGTCGCTTTAACTACCGCTATTGCATCCTGCATCTCAAAAACATCGGGACACGAATCGGCACATAATCCACAACCAGTACATAAATCTTTGTCAACAACTGCTTTCATTTTACAACCTCCTTAATTAATTTTTTAACTTCATTTATGTTTTTAATGAACTCTTCTTTTTTAATAATGTCCGTATTTGGAAGATAATATTTCCCGACTAATTTAATATTAAAAACACTGAAAAATGCTTTGATAATTGCTTTCGCATGACTAAAATCTGGCGTTCCTCCTGCTACCGAAATAAAAAGACCTTTTTTCAACTTAAAATTGAAATCCTTTAAGATATATTTCCTAATCCAATAAACCTGGCACCTGTCAATTATCGCCTTCAGTTTTGCGGGTAACGAAGTAAAATATATCGGGGAAGAAACTACAATTATATCTGAAGATAGTATCCCTTTTTCTATAATCCGCATATCATCATGCCATTTACAAATTCCCGTCTTTTCGCATCCTTTGAAACCGTCGCAAAATGATATTTTTAGATCCCTAACTGCTATTTTACTAATTTTATAACCAACTTTCAAAAACTTATCAAGGAGCGAGTTTAATAATAATTCACTCCTGCTATTAGGTGTTGCACCCGCGGATATTCCGATAACTTTAATTCTTTTATTTCTTTTTTTTTGTCTTTCCTTGCGAGGCATCTATCTCCTGACTTTTTTTCTTTAATGGTTTAACATTTTTTTGTTTAGGTAAAATTTTTTCGATTTCTTTTTCTTCAGGCAAGTTGTTCCCGCGGAACACAATAATTCCTTTTGAATCAACTAATATATTAGTAGGAATCCCGTAAACTTTGAATTTGTTTGAAACCTCTGCATTACTGTCAAATAAAACTTCATATAGAATTTTTTTTGCCTTTGCAAAACTCTCAACTTTTTTATATTTTTCCTGAATATTTATGGATACAATTATTAGCCCTTTGTCATTATATTCTTTATAAAATCTGTTTAATTCAGGTATTTCCTGTACACAGTAAGGACACCAGGTAGCAAAGAAATTAATCAAAACAGGTTTTTTATTTATATATTCCGAAATTTTGAAACTGGTTGTTGAAGATAATTTATTTAATGAAAAGTCTATTGTCTTATTCCCAACATCTATGCCTAAATCAGCGGAATAAAGGCAAGAAAAAAGTAAAAAGTTAAAAGTTAAAATTAAAAAAATATTCTTATATTTCATTTGCGTTTTTTCTTGAAAAAATTTTTAATTATTTTGGTACATTTAGCTTGGAGTAGTCCGCTTTTTACTATTGCAGTGTGATTGAATCTGTTACTATTTACAATATTTACAACACTTCCGCATGCACCTGCTTTTTTGTCGCAAGCACCGTAAAAAACCTTATTTATACGGGCCCAAATTAGTGCACCTGCACACATAGGGCATGGTTCAATTGTAACATACATATCACAATTTGTCAAGCGATAATTACCTGTTTTTCTCTCAGCTTTTCTAATAGCTATAATTTCTGCGTGTGCTGTGGAATCATTTTCTTTTTTTGTAAGGTTGTGAGCGCGAGATATTATTTTATTATTTTTTGTTATTACACATCCGACCGGAACCTCATTTTTTTTTGCTGCTTTTTCCGCTTCCTTTATCGCCTCTTGCATAAAAAAAATATCGTAATTCATCCCACTATCCCCCGACACTTCCGCCACTAATTCTTTCTTGCCCACCAACGGTTCCTTGTCCGCTGAAGATGTGTCAGCAATATGGCGAATAGCCATGATTATTGATGACACGTTTATCGAAGGCGTAAGTGGTGGGGGCGGACAGAAAACCTTCGGCGGGCAGGCACTATCGCACTATCGCACTATATAGGGCTCGAGGGGAGTTGAACCCCTAACCTAACGGTTCGTAGCCGTTCGCTCTATCCAGTTGAGCTACGAGCCCATAATAATCAGAGAATCAGTTATTTGTTCATCATTCATAGCAAATACGGGCTCTTACCCCATAGAATTTCACGAAGCCGTATTAAAGCATACATGACGAGCTATGACTCCATTATAAGTGTAATTAAATTGAGATGCTAAAGAAGATTTTAATACCATGTAGTGCGGGCGATTATACTTAATAACACAGCGATACTTATTGATATTGTTAAGTTAATAGCAGAATAATCCAACTTTAATGCTGTTTTTTTCATAGAAAAACGTTCGCCAATCACCATAGTAACAACAGAAGGTAGAATTACCCAGTACCATTTACCAGGTATTATAAAACATCCTACTATTATCAAACGCTCAAAAATCCCATGATATTTTTCTTGATTCATTATGACGATGTTTGAATAAAATACCTTTTTAATAAAATAAATAAATATTGTCGTAAAGTGTGATGCAATAATAAATATTATTGCGATTATAACCCACTTTTCGGTTTCTCTACCAAACGGATTCTTGGGCGCTAAAACAAATATTAGTAATACATGGACAAATTGGTCCCAAAGAAAAAAACCTAAGTTATCAGGTGAGTTATATTTTGTAATACTGTAAACACGCCATTGATCTTCAATTACATGCGATACGGCAAGAAGAAGTAAAGCTAAGGCGAAGTCCTTTTGCGGAAGATATTGGTAGTTTATCGCAACTGCAAAAAACAGGAATATTAAAACATGGAAAAAAACACCCGAAATATTTTCCCTTTTCCATTTTGCAATTCTATTTGTTTGAAATGTGAAATCGGCTAAAAGATGTGCTAAAAGCAGCCGCCAGAAAAAATACATTATACTTTTCCTTCAACGCTATAAATTTGAACCAGCTTTTCCTTACCCTTTACTTTCGTAGTCCCTAGCGGTTTGGTCAATACAGTGTCTTTTATGACTTGATATGCCGATTCCGATAATATTATATGTGTTCTAAATTCTTTATTCAAACCTTCCAGCCTGGAAGCAAGATTTACATTGTCTCCTATAACCGTATAATCCATCCGTTCAATAGAACCCATGTTGCCTACAACCATATCACCTCTGTTTATGCCTATACCTATGTCCATAATAGGTTTATTTTCAGCACGCCATTTTTCTTGAAGTTTTTTTAGTTCTTCTATCATTTCAATGGCACAATAAACCGCTCTTTGTGTATGGTCATTTTGAGGTATTGGAGCATTCCAAAAAGCCATTACGGCATCACCAATAAACTTATCCAGCGTACCTTCATATTTAAAGACTATTTCTGTCATTTTTGTTAAATATTCGTTTAGAATTGTAACAACACCTTCGGGTGTTAATGCTTCCGAAATTGTTGTAAATCCCCTGATGTCGGAAAAAAGAACCGTCATTTCCTGTCTTTTACCGCCTAACGCAAGTGCATCCGGATTTTTCATAATTTCATTAATAACAAGCGGAGAAAGATATTGTCCGAACGCTTTTTTTAACCATCGCTTTTCTTTCTCTTCCGTTATAAATCGCCAAGATGTAATTGATAAATAAGAAAAGAAAATTAAGAAAGTTACAGGGACATATTCAACCCATACTTTTTTTTCTACAAAATAATACCTGCTGATTAGGAACCAAATTACAAAAACAGTTATTACCAAAAACGTGGATTTCCAAGAAGATAGTTTTGGTAAGAAAAAGGCAAGAATACCACCTATAACAATTATTGTCAAAAATCCGAATAAACCGCTTGAATACGAAATAAAATCAGAATTAATAAACGCATTTACATTATTGGCTATTGTTTCAATTCCCGGCATAACCGGTGAAACCGGTGTTACATGTCTATCGCCCAGCCCGGCTGCTGCATACCCTATAAGAACAATTTTGTCTTTAAGCACTTCGTCATTTATTTTTCCTTCTAATATATCGTAGTAAGATATATATTTGAATGTTTCGAATCCGCCGGCATAATTAATGAGCATTTCCCCGTTATCATCCAAGGGCACGTTGTTAAGAAGCTCTTCTATCGGTTTCTCCATATATGCCGAGGCAATTGAAACAGAAACATGAGGATATAATTTTTTCTGGTATTCTATTATCGGTTTTACTTTCCTAACGACACCGTCTATTTCCGGGAAGACATTCGGAAATCCTATTCCAATAGAATATTTAACTATGCCGCTTATAGGTAACTTTTGCTTTTTAGGAATACCCCTATCTATTTCAAAAAGCAGTTCATTTACACATCTTTTAGATTCTTTTACTGCTTCTTCAAGAGCAGTATCGCTTTGTTCGTTGCTTTTTTCAATAAAAAGAATATCAACACCAATTGTTTTAGCACCCGCCCGAGTTAATTTTTGAATCATTCTTGCTTGGATGCTTCTATCCCAGGGCCACCTACCTAAATGTTCCAGACTATTTTCATCTATAGCAGCAATTACTATTTTATCAGATATTATATTTGCCATACGATTACGAATTCTGTAATCATATGATTTATATTCAAGTGTCTGAAATACACCAAAAAAATTAAGTACTATTACTAGTAAAATCGCAAACACGCCAAGTAAATAAGCTACATTTTTTTGTTTCATATTTTATATCCTCACAAAATACGAATAATACTATCGCTTCTTTACCTTTTGGTCCATTGAAAACTTTTTCTTGCTTTTGCGCGTCCAGGCTTCTTTCTTTCAACCATTCTGTCATCGCGGGTTAAAAAACTCTCTTTTTTCATTATACCTTTTAAATTTCCGTCAATCGTTGACAGAGCTCTTGCAATACCATGCCGAATGGCTTCCGCTTGTGACATTACTCCGCCGCCAGTAACCGATACGCTGATATTATACTGCGACATAATATTCGCCACATTTAGCGGTACTATCGCCTCGGTTTGAAACCTGGGTAAACCAGCAAAATATTTATCCAGCGGCTTTCCATTTACGATTACTTTACCTTGACCTAAAGTAAGTATCACTTTTGCTGCAGATGTTTTTCTTCTTCCTGTAGCTATAATCAAATTGCTTTTATCTTTTGACATTTTTCCTCCAATTGTTTGGCATCTTTTCTAAATACTTTTAATCGTTTAAGCATTGGTTTTCTTAGCCTGTTTTTCGGGAGCATTCCACTTATTGAAAGTTTAATAATTCTTTCGGGATCCCTTTCAATTAACTCTTTATAAATTATATACTTATCGCCACCCGGATAACCTGAATGCCTATATTCAAGCTTATCTTCCAATTTTTTACCGGTAAGCCTTATTTTTTCGGCGTTTGTAACAACTACATAGTCGCCTATATCTTTATTGGGCGCATACTCTACTTTTCCTTTACCCTGAAGAATTCTAACCGCTGCGGTGGATAAACGGCCGAGCGGGACGTCTGTTGCATCAAGCAAAAACCAATTTCTCACATTCATAAATTTACCTTCCTTTTTAAAGACTGATTATACAGATTAGAAACACCAATTACACAGATTAAATCTAAACCTTAAGAAATCTGCGTAAACTCGTCCTGAGAACCATTGAAGGATTGCCTCTAAAATCTGCATAATCAAGACCAGTTGTCATTAGACTTCGCCAAACTCTGGCGAGATGACTTCTTAAACAGTCTAATATTATACCAAAATGATATATTTTGTCAATCTTAAATCAATTTTTAATTAGTTGCAAAAACCTTTTGAAATTAAAACCTCTGCAATCTGGACTGCATTTAATGCCGCACCTTTAAGTAAATTATCAGAAACAATCCACATAACCAATCCATTCTCAGTAGAAATATCCTCCCTTATACGACCAACGTACGTTATTTGCTTGCCATCGGCATCAATCGGCATGGGATATTTTTTTTGCGAAGGGTCATCTATAACAATAATTCCTTCGGCATTTTTTAAAATATCTCTTGCTTCCGCTGCCGTAATTTTCTCTTCCGTCTCAATCCATACTGATTCCGAATGGCCTCTAAAAACCGGAACCCTTACGCAAGTAGAAGAAATTTTTATTGAATAATTGTTAAGTATTTTTTGAGTCTCATTTACCATTTTCATTTCTTCTTTTGTATAAGCATTTTCCATAAAAACATCTATCTGCGGTATAACATTAAATGAAATCTGATGCGGCAATTTAACGGCCGGCGGTATTTTTTCACCTTTTGACCATGCCATTGTTTGATTTTTAAATTCATCCATCGCCTTTCCACCTGCTCCTGAAACTGCCTGATATGTTGAAACTATTATCCTTTTTATTTTAGCAGCATCGTTTATAGGTTTTAAAGCAACGACCATTTGTATAGTTGAACAGTTTGGATTGGCAATTATTTTTTTATTTTTTGAAATATCATTTGGATTTACTTCCGGCACAACTAAAGGAACATCCTTTTCCATTCTAAAACAAGAAGAGTTATCTATTACAAAAATGCCCTGTTCTGCGAATCTTGGCGCCCATTCTCTGGATACGGATGCACCTGCGGAAAACAGTGCAATTCCCAATTGATATTTTGATTTAAAAATTGAATAATCAGTAATTTTATTTATATCTTCCACTAAGATTTCTTTATTTTTGTATTTCATTTTTTGTCCGGCGGTTCTTGCCGATGCAAAAAGACAAAGATTCTCAATAGGAAAATCCCTTGTTTCAAGCATTTTTAACATTTCAATGCCGACTGCTCCGGTTGCGCCAACTACTGCTATATTGTACTTTCTCATTTTCTTTAACTCCTACAACCAACCATTTTTAAGATACCAATTATATGTAATTTTTATACCTTCTTCAAGTGAAATTTTTGGAGAATATCCAAAATCTTTTTTTGCTTTATCAGCAGAAAAAAACCAGCTATTCTGCTTAATTTCTTTCAGTTTATCAAAAGAAACAAGGGCAGGTTTACCTTTAATTAATGCTGAAACCTCAGAAAAAAGAGCCGAAACATAAAAAACAAATTCAGGAATCCTTATCATTCTTGTTTTGGGATTTGCAACATCGGTCAGAACTTCACCCAATTTCCGCCATGAATAAACTGTGTCATCTCCAATAAAATATATTTCTCCGTTAGTTTGTTTTGACTCTGCAGCTGCAATTATGCCGTCACAAATGTCCGATACATAACTTATATTTATTAATTTTTCCTTTTTAGGTAAAAAAAAGAAGCCTTTTTTTACTTGTTCAAAAAAAACAAAAATGTCTTTATCGCGAGGACCATAAATTGCAGGAGGCCTTAAAATAACAATCGGCATCGCGTCCTTGAATTTAAGCACTTCTAATTCGCCGCACAGTTTAGATTTACCATATTCTGAAACAGGATTTGGCTCGGCAGATTCTGTTTTAGGTTTACCATTTGTTGAAGGACCGGCCGCAGCTTGAGACGAAATATAAACAAATTTTTTAATTTGCTTGTTTTTTTCAAAGACCGCTTCAACTAAATTCCTGGTTCCGACTGCATTAGTTTCAACCAATTCTTCTATTTTCTTTGCCCTGACCAAGCCTGCTAAATGAAAAACATAATCAACATCTGATGCAATATTATAAAGACACTCTTTGGATACACAATCACCTCTAATAATTTCACAATCAAGATTATTGAGCCACTTGAGATTATTCGGATTTCGTATAATACATCTTACGGAATATTTCTTTTTTAATAACGCTTCTACAAGATGACTACCCAAAAACCCGGTACCACCGGTTACAAGCACTTTCATAAACTACTCGTTTTCCTTCGTCAAAATATCAAATTGAGCCCAAAACTATAGAAATAATACCGAAAATAATCACCATTAAACTGTAATAAAATTATACTTTTTTTCAGAAAAATCAGAAGGCGAAGTATTTCCTGCCAGCCGATAGGCATTTTTATAAGGTAAGCTTTATTTTTTTAATGTAGTTTTACTTATATATTCATTTATAATTTCGACTAAATCAGCCAGTTCATCGCCTTTTCTTATAAATATTTTTTTACTTGTATCGCCGGTTTGCATAATTTCTCTTAATTGCTTTTTAATTTTGTATACCGGTCCTGCAATTTTATGGGAAATATATATTGATACGACGGCAATAAATAGGGCATATACTATTCCGTTGATTATCAGCCAGAAATGAATCTGTTTTATCTGATCACCTACAGCGGAAGTTAACAAATTCGGGATAGCAAGGTTTATAGTTAAATACGTATGATATTCCACCAGAAGAAGCATGAATATCAAGACACCGCTAATAATAAAAGCATACTTTAGCTGCAACTTTTTATCAACAAGAATTATCTTCCTTCTGAATTCCGCCATACAGCCCTCCTTTTTAATTTATACTACTTAATGTTTGACTAAAACTTTTTCTTCTTCTCGTAACTTATTATATATAAATTGTTTTAGTACAAACTTACTTATAAAACCAATTTTAGAAAATTGAACACCGTAAAAAAATGAGTTTTTATCTTTAAATTCCCAAACTATATGCCCTATTACTTTAATACTTTTTTGACTCGGTAAATAAAACAAAAACGCACATTCGTCTCCAATTTTCAATTCTACTTCGGTTTCAAAAGCAAGTCCACCTATACTTATATTTTTAATCAATCCTTTATACAAAACTCTTTGAATTGCAGTAATTAAAATATCTACACTCGCAACATAAGATACTCTCGGATGTTTTCTTTGCTCAGCAAACATATAAATATTATAAGAAAAAAATCAAATAAGTCAACAAAAAAGGCAGACACTATCGCCCTATCCCACTATCCCACTATCCCACTATCCCACTATCGCACTATCGCACTATCGCACTATATAGGGTTCGAGGGGAGTTGAACCCCTAACCTAACGGTTCGAAGCCGTTCGCTCTATCCAGTTGAGCTACGAACCCAATAACACCAGCGTATAGAGGTTTGTAGCAGCAAAGCATAAGCAAAGTGTAAGCTTTGCCATATTTTAGCAGAGCTATTGCTCTGCAACTACTATTTTGGAATTATAACGCAGTCTGTTGCTGCAGAAAGATTCATTTACCAACCGCTTATTAACTCACCTCTTGTATCAGTGTGTATACAATTTACAAATACCTTTCCTTTAATAGATATATAGCCCCAATTCCCTAAATCGGTTGAAGTGTCCCCTTCATTAAAATCATCCATATCCGCAGTATCGCGATGTTCTGAAATCCCTAATTTAACAGATGGCATAGAATTGATATATTTTGTTTGTAATGGACCAGTCGGATTTGTAATAGCAGCGGCATTTTGCGGATATTGAAAACCTTCCAGTTCGCTAAAATATAATGTTACAACGCTTCTTAAATTAGCCAGCTCGCCTTTTGTTTTACCTTCCTTGGCTTTTCTTATCATTTGTGCGAACTTAGGAATTGCTACGGCTGCAAGTATACCAATTATTGCAACAACAATCATTAATTCAATTAGGGTAAACCCTGTATAACGGTTTTTGTTTTTATTAGTTTTCACTGAAGATTTTGTTACCTCTTTTTTTAAAATAATTTCACTATTACTATTTGTATTTAACGGGATACTTCCCTTTCTTATAGTAACAATTGTTCTCCCCGGCAACATATTTGGCTGCGGTTCAAATTTCTCCATAATCTCTCCTTTTATTTCTTTAATATCGCTTTTTGTGCTTATTTGTAAAATTAAAAGCCCGCCTTTTTTTAAAAAAGGCAAACATAATTTTTCAATCTTATGTATCTTTGCTACTGCTCTTGCTGTTACTATATCCTGCGTTTCGTTATACTCTGCTTTTTTATTTATTTCTTCCGCAATCCCACAAACTATTTCCGCTTTTATTCCGAGTCTTTTATTTAAATATCTCAAAAACTCTGTTTTTTTTCTTGATGAATCTAAAAGCGTTATAGATTTTTCCGGTAACATAATTTTCAAAGGTATGCCCGGGAATCCTGCTCCAGTGCCAATATCCAAAATATTACAATTTTGTTTAGTAATGGACTTGATTGCTGGTATTATGCTTAAAGAATCCAGAAAATGTTTTGTTATTATTTCTTCATCAGTCGCAGGACCTATAAGATTAAATTTTGTGTTCCATTTTTTTAATTCTTCAAGAAACAACGAAAACTGCCCGATTTGTTCTTGAGTGGTTTCTATTTTAAAAAATTGAATACCTTTTAAAAAAATTTTTAGTAATTCTGGAGTCATTTCAGCTCCAATTTTTCTTCTGCCATTTGTAGATTTTGCCTAACACCTTTATCATCAGGCGAATACTGAATTGCAGACCTAAAATAATCGGCTGCCTTTTTATAATCACCTTTTTCCCAATATACTACTCCTAAATTGTTGTATGCCTGCGACAATTCTGGGTCAATAGCAATCGCTTTCTCAAAGAACTTAATACTTTTATTATATAATTTTTTGTCATTGAATACAAGCCCGATGTTATTATAACCGGCAGAATAATAATTTATGATTTGTCGTGTAAAAAATCTGCTTATGCCCGAAATCCTAGGCTCAATATATAAATCAAATATTGTTTCGGATATTCCGGCATTGCCGTATAAAAGACCTTTTGGTAAAGTATTATATTTTTCCGGAATTTTGGCTATATTATCGGAAAAAAGCGGAAATTTGGTATAGTTATATGCCAAAAGCGTATTTTCTAATTCAACCCCCGATTTTATTTCATACTTAGGCAATATTCCGGGATGCTTTTCCTTTAATTGTTCATAACCCCAAAATGTTTTAAAAAATACGACAAGTTTTACATCTTTTCTATTATTAAGACATTCCTGCTGATATTTTAACGTAAATGTTGTCGTATCGTCCGGATTATATAGTATTGAATTATTTGGCAGTGTTTTTAATAAATCCTTAGAAAAATCATATGCGATAAATTCATATCTTTTATCTATCTTTTTAATATTGAAAATTATCAATAAAATTGTCGCTAAAGTAAATAAAAAAACTGTCATTTTTATACCGATAAATTGGCTTATTTTTAATGATAGATTATACATACCTATCGCAATCCATATGATAAATATTACCAAAGGCATAATAAGATACGGTTCTAATATCGGAAGCGATGTTTTATCTTCCAACGGCAAATTTGAAACAATAAAAAATATAGGACCTGCAAAAAGCCAGAACAAAAAAAGAATTAAAAATCTTTTTGTTTTTATAGTTATATATATTCCAAATATAAGTAGTGGAATAACCCATATATCAAACTGTTGAACTGAAACTTTCAGAAAATTATATGAGTTTTTAATTATTACAGTTATGTCCGTAGTAGGACTTTTCTCGGGATGAAGTCTGATACTTCCATAATCGGCACGGGTTATAACTCTTACAAAATTTCTTAACGATTTTGATGGGTTACCCCAATCGGCAACCGGATTTTGCGCCGACCTAACAGGTAAAAATAGATATGCGGAAAAACCTATAGCAAAAAATATTGTAAGTTGCCTGATTAATCTGTAATTAAAATTCTTTTTAACTTTTAGGATGAAAAGCAACAAACCCGGCAATAACAGTATAAGCGTCTGGTGATTACTTAAACCCAGTCCTAAAATAAATGCAATTAAAATTAAGTTATTTATGAAAAATAAAATGCTTATTACTAAAACTGTAAAAAATGCATTTAATGAATACATTTCCGAAACAATGCTTAAAGACCACATAGAAGAAGTAAAACTAAATATTAAAACACACAGCAAAGAACATATCAAAATCAAATATTTTTCATTTTCATTTATTGATGGAACATATTTTTCATTTGATAAAAACAAATTCTTTAATAGCAGATATAACAATCCGCAAGCCAATGCACCAAAAACAGCGCTCATTAAATTTATGCGGTATGCAATATTGCCGAAAGGAACTAATAATGCAAAAATTTTGCCAAGCAAAACATAAAGAGGATATCCTGACGGATGGGATATCCCGAGTGTAAAGGCGGAGACTATCATATCGCCGCTATCCCGATATGGCGATATTGTCGGATACATTGAAAAAAGATAAACTAAAAATATAAAATTATAAATTAAAAAAAACATAAGATTACCAATAAACCAAAAATAACAAGTTAGGGCGGATTACTCGAAAATATTATTATATCTCAATTTGCTATCTCGGTTTTTACATATTTTCTTTTATCAAGCCAAACCGTTAATATACTAATATCCGCAGGAGTCACTCCCGATATTCTGGATGCCTGCCCTATAGAAATTGGAAAAATTTGCTTTAATTTATGCCTGCTTTCGGTTAAAAGACCCGGAATTCTGTCATAATCAATATTCTCCGGAATTTTTCTATTTTCTATTTTCTTAGACTTTTCAACATCAGAAATCTGCCTTTTAATGTAACCTGCATATTTTGATTCTATCTCTATTTCGTTTTTAAACGCCGCTACTGTCCATGGTGTCAAATCTTCATCAAAATCATATTTTTTCGCCTGGATGCATTCGCGATATTTCGCAAATTTTTGATAAATTTGTTTATCAATCAAACCGTATTTGTATCCATAATCCATTAAACGTAAATCGGCATTATCAGAGCGTAAAAGCAATCTATATTCCGCCCGTGATGTAAACATCCTATACGGGTCAAGCACACCTTTTGTTACCAAATCGTCAATTAAAACACCAATATATGCTTCATTTCTGCCAAGAATGAGCGGTTCTATTTTTTTGATTTTGCTTGTCGCATTTATACTTGCTATCAATCCCTGTCCAGCCGCTTCTTCATAGCCTGATGTCCCGTTTATTTGTCCGGCAAAAAAAAGATTTTCAATAAGTTTTGTTTCAAGTGTCGGTTTTAATTGTGTCGGTTGACAAAAATCATATTCTATCGCATAACCGGGCCTTACCATTTCACATTTTTGAAGACCAAGAATTGTTCTAAGCATCTCGGCCTGAACATCGTACGGTAAGCTTGTTGCAATCCCATTACAATATATTTCTTCCGTATCATATCCTTCGGGTTCAAGAAAAATCTGATGTCTGCCTTTTTCCGGAAATTTTTTTACTTTATCTTCTATTGAAGGACAATATCTTGGACCTATACCCTTTATTTGTCCGGAAAATAACGGTGCTCTATGAAAATTATCCGATATTATTTTATGGGTTTTTTCATTTGTATAAGTAAGCCAGCAGATAAGTTGCTTTTGTACAATTTGCTCGGTAAAATGAGAAAATGGAACAGGCGGAATGTCGCTCATCTGCGGTATACATTCTGAATAATCAATACTCTTTCCGTTTATTCGTGGCGGGGTCCCAGTTTTAAGTCGACTTATTTCAAATCCAAGTTCCCTTAACGAGTCTGAAAGATGCATCGCTGCAAATTCACCAGAACGTCCGGAATCGAAGGTGGTTTCGCCGATATGAATAAGTCCTTTAAGGAATGTGCCGGTAGTTACAATAATTGTTTTCCCAAAAAATTTTATTGACGGTTTGGCCATCACACCGACTGCTTTATTATCGTCCGTTAGAATTTCTGTTACCTCGGCTTGTTTTAAATAAAGGTTGTCCTGTTTTTCAATTGTATGCTTCATAGTGAATTGATAAAGCTTTTTATCGCACTGCGCACGAGGCGATTGTACAGCCGGTCCTTTTGAGCGGTTCAGAATCCTGAATTGAATTCCTGTTTTATCGGTATTTTTTGCCATCTCACCGCCTAAGGCATCAATTTCCCTGACAATCTGTCCTTTGGCAACACCGCCGATTGCGGTATTACAAGACATTTGGGCAATTGTGTCCGCATTTATTGTGAGCAATAATGTTTTTAAACCGATACGCGCTGATGCCAACGCAGCTTCGCAACCCGCATGCCCGGCACCAATTACAATAACATCGTATTTATCAGGATAAGAATACATATTAGTTAAACGTTTTGTGCTATTAATGTTTTTTATTTTTCTACGACAATCTCGTCTTTTTTTTCAAAATATATTTTTAAACCTTTAACGATTGCATCTGACAGCTTTTTTATATATTCATCATCTTTTAAAAGTTTTTCGTCTTCTTCATTTGAAAGATACCCGAATTCAATTAATATAGAAGGTTTTTCCGCATATCTAAAACCTACAAGTTCCTTTTTGAAAATCCCATCTATGATTACACCTGTTTTTTCTATTTCTCCCATAACTATTTCTGCCAAATCCTTTGAGTCATCTTTATACCATAAAATAGAAACTCCTCTGCACTTGCTACTAACAGACCAATTACAATGTATTCTCAAAAATATATCGGCATTTTTTGAGTTTGCAAACTCTGCGCGGTCTTGATTATCAGCATTCTGGCTTTCTGCATGCCGCCAAAAATGTCTTTTATCGCGGGTAAAATATACCATCATATCGTTTTGAATCAACTTATAGCTTAATCTTTCAGCAATATCTAAAACAAGATCTAATTCTCTTGTACCCGATTTACTTCTGCATCCATAATTAATTATTCTGCCTTTAGAATTTTTTGCCGCATGCCCGGGATCCAAAACTATTATTTTCCTTGACGGTTTATATACTGAATATAAAAAAACGCAAGAAAAAATAAGATAAATTAAAATGATAATGAATTTACAATTTTTAATACGCATTTATACTCCGGTTCATCATTCAAAACTTTTTCGAGAACTAATTTCTTGAAAAATTTTTCAAGTTTATTGTTTATTACAGCAATTATCAGATTCTGATCCTGGCTTGGGGTCCTGTTAGATTTTAATTCTTTGCTCTCCCCAATCCAGATAATCTTCTTCAATGAATTACTAAAAATACCCGTTTCAAGTTCAAATATATATGAGTAACTCATGCTCTTTTGTGGCTCGCCAAAATTCTCCCTTCCCATAGATATTAGATTCTGAAAAACTATCTCAGTTTCGCATTTTTTAATTATACTTATCAATAAACCGTCTACCTGCAACTCATCCGCAATTTCGGACAATTTTCCCAAAACATTACTATTGTTTAGCTCGGACATTTGTTTAAAATTACTTAAGTCCACTTTCTCATCTCTAATAATATTTTTTATACTTTTAGGTTGGACAATCCTGGAAAATCTTTTTTCTTTGGATAATATCGTATAAAAATGTTCGGATGTAATCTCACTTATTTTTTCCGCGGATTCCCTATCAATAACCAATTTTTCATATTTGTAATTATGATATTTTTTTGGACTATCCACTATAGTAAACGGTGATCTTAGAATCGGCACATATGTTACGGGATTATTAATGGTAGCAAATCCTATTATTACGGGTACTATCCCTATACTTTCTATATTAACTTTTGTTTTATCATGATAAGTAATTTTGCAATATTCTTTTTTACTTTTATTCAAAAAAGAAAACCCGGATAAAATAAAAAGTGAAAATATAATTATAAAATAATTCTTCTTCATTTATATGATACTATAATGCTGCCTGCAATTGAACATGCCCTCCGTCAAAAATCGCAAACTTACCCCAGTCGCGTTTGTCTAAATCCCAACCTGTAATAAATTTTAACATAGTATTTCCCCTGAATTTGTGTTCATAAGCGAATTTTATACGGTTTTCTTTCCTATTATCGCTATCGGTATTTTTACTCCAATCAATATTATTATGCAAATAACCAAATTCAAAAACGGATCCCTTTACTAATTCGTAATTTAATAATGCAAAACCGCCGATATTTTCCTGTTTGAAATCAAAACTATTTGTTATAAGATTCGGATAAAAGATATTATAATCTTGTTTTATAAATGTAACTCCCGAAAATATTTTAACACTTTCCGAAATACCTTTTTCTATATAAGGTCTTATCGTATATTTTATCTCTGATTCCGAATAATTTTCGTTCAACGCGGGTGAAGTCAATACAAAACTTTTCTCAGCTTTCATTTTCTTCATTTTAAAATCTAATCCGATTTTCCAATCAAAATACAAGTTTGAGTTTAAATTTGTATCAATACTGTAGCTTTTATTTTCAGCACCATAATTTTTTGACGAATCATTTAAATCCTCATAATTATATACTGCCTTTGTATTATATTCAAAAAATAAAAAACTTCTTAAAAAATTCCTATTATTTTTAATTTCAAAACGGTATTTCTTGGGTATATTTCTATATAATTTCGAAAATCCCAAATTTACAGAACCATTATGAAAAGCATAATTATTATCAAAATCCGTCAGAATATATGTAATCTTTATACCATTCGCTTCATTAGTTGCATACCTTAAAGCCCAGCCGATATCTATATCATATTTATTAAATTCAGGTGTTCCTAAGAAAGACAAAAAAACATTTTCTACTGGTGAATACTCAAACTCAATTTCATTTAAATTTTCTTGATTTTCAATCGACTCCGTTCGCTTATGAATAAACCTCGCCCAAAATTTATCATTGATAAGTACCGGTCTAATCTTTAATTCCTCGCTGACGAATAAATGTTTAATATTTATGCTCCCTGCGGTAATTCTGAAATAATTTTCGCTAAACAAATATGAAAAATTCTTATCCGGCATGTAATAATGCATAAAAATATCCATCTCATATTCTTTATTTATTAGTTTAGTATCAGGGAAAGAAAAACACCGGTTATACGAAAAAAGCATTAAGAGTAGCAATAATGATAATTTTATACTCGTCATATTAACTTCACCTTACAAGAGCAGACTGTATCATAATTGTTAAAAAGTCCGTCATTCCCGTGCAAACGGGAATCTATCAAGTTATGTTATCGTCAGAAACTGGTTTCGTCCCCATGAAAATAGGGGTGGGTATGCCATAAAGATGAAGCTCCATCCCGACAACAATCGGGATTATAACGTTTACCATATGATTCTAGGAGC